>NZ_JBITJV010000014.1:0-53283 GCF_044460385.1 Streptomyces sp. NPDC050121
CACCCCCCAGGTCATCCGTTCGACAGGGGGGAACAGTCATGCCGGGCCCGGAGGCCAGCGGTCCTCTTGCAGGACCGCGGAAAACATAACGGGGGAGCGGGCACCGGCCTACCGGACCAGGTACGGATCCTGGCGGCCGGTCCCGCCACGGCTCAGCTGGTGACCTCGATGCGCTGCACCTTCCCCTTCTCGATTTTCGGCACCCTCACCGTGAGGACTCCGTTGGCCAGGTCCGCGCTGATGTGCTCGGTGTCGGCGTTCGGCGGCACGGTCGTGCGGTAGTCGAACTGCCCGATGCGACGGGTGTGCCGGCGGACCACCCCGGTGTGTTCCCTCGGCCTGACCTCACCGTGGACATCGAGTTCGCCCTCGGCGACCTCCACGGTGATCTGGTCCCTGTTCACACCGGGAAGCTCCAGTTCCACCAGGTAGGCGTCCTCGGTGTCCTCGACATCAGCCGGCGGCGCCCACGGTTCGGCCGCGAAACGGCCACGGGGAAAGGCTGCGTGCATGACCTGGTCCATGCGGGTCCGGAGGTCCTCCAGGTCGGGCAAGGCTGCCGGAAGCGTGCCCCTTCGGGGTCGTACGGGATGTGCCATGGATGATCCTCCTTGACTTTCGCCGGGCTTCCGCCCCGGCACCGGACACTTGGGAGGTCGTGCGGCTTGCTGTGCCGCCGTCGGTCACATGGGCCATCCGGCGACCTGACGGGTGCTCGGCCGGGGCACGCCCATGCCTTCGATGTCGCGTTCGGCGGCGTTCAGCAGCTGCTGAGCGAGGTCGTTCATGGCCCTGCCCGCGGCCAGTTCGTCGCCGATCTCCGGCACGTTCACGTCCGCCGGATGGCAGTGCGCCGACCCATAGCCGGTGAGCGCCGTGCTGCCGGTGTCCAGCATCACGCGTGCCTTCGTCGTTCCCTCGTCATCCTCGAAGAGATAAAGACGAACCTTCCAATCCACCGTATGCGGCATCGCTGTCCTCCTCACCTCGGCACGGACCGATGTGGTCCGGGTGCGGTTCGTGCTGGGACCGAGGGCCGTGCGGAGCCGGCCGACAACTGCTCCTTGATGCGGCGCCGGACGCGGACGGTGAGTGCGTCCAGCCGCTCGGAGGCCGTCGCGCGAGGCGCCACCGGCGCTCGGATACGGCGGGCCGCCGACGGCAGTTCACCCAGGTCCGCGGCGAACCTCTCCCGGCACTCGTCGAGCGAGGGCCGCCTGCCGGTGCGCCGGCCGCCTTGCATCACCGTCTCCAGCAACGGAACGCCGTCGTCAGGTGGTTGCTCGTCGGCGAGACCGATCACGTCGGCGCAGCCGGGGCGGCGGAACACCTGCTTGGGACCGGGTGCCGTCACCTTCGCCGACGAGAACTTCATCACCGCCCGGCCGTCGTACTCCACCATCTTGTACGCGGAGTCCAGGAAAGGGGCGTCGGCCGAGACCCCGACACGGGTGCCGACGGCGTAGACGTCGATCGGTGCGCCGGAGCGGACCAGGTCGTCCACGGCGTACTCGTCGAGACCGCCGCTGGCGATGATCCGTACGTCCGGCAGGCCCGCGCTGTCGAGGATGGCCCGTGCTCGCACCGCCAGGGCCCCGAGGTCGCCGCTGTCCAGTCGTACGGCACAGCCGGGACCGCGATCCAGGTCCCGCAGGACGCGCGCCGCGACGCGGACGCCCTCCTCGGTGTCGTAGGTGTCCACCAGGAATGTCACCGGGCCGGGGTGACAGCGTGCGAACGCGCGGAACGCGTCTTCCTCCGTGGCGAACGCCTCCACGAAGGAGTGGGCCATTGTGCCGACGGCAGGGATGCCCACGGCGGTCGCCGCAGCCACGTTGCTGGTCCCGGCGAAGCCGACCACCGCACCGAGACGGGCCGCCTGGAACCCGGACTGCGGGCCGTGGGTGCGCCGCAGCGAGAAGTCCACGACCGGATGCCCGGCCGCGGCGAGCACGCAGCGCGCGGCCTTCGAGGCGATCGTGGTCTGGTGGCTGAGCTGGTTGAGCACGTACGTTTCGGCCAACTGCGCCTGCGGGAGAGGCGCGGTCACCTCCAGCAGGGGCTCTCCCGCGAGCACGATCCGCCCCTCCGGCACCGCCCGCACGCTGCCGGTGAACTCCAGGCCGAGCAGAGGCTCCAGATCTCGTGGCGGCCGGTGCAGCGCGGAGGCGAAGGCGTCGACGTCCTCGGGGCCGACATGCAGGCCGGACAGGTAATCCAGGGCCGACTCCAGCCCCGCAGCGACCAGGAAGCCCCGCTCGGGAGGCAGATCGCGGACGAAGAGGCTGAAGGTCGCCGGGCCGGTCATGCCCTCCCGCAGATAGGACATGGCCATCGTCACTTCGTACAGATCGATGGTCGTCGCATCGGACATGGGAGTCACCTCCTCGGCTTTCGCCCGGACGCCCGTCCGTCACCGGCGGAAGCGCGCGGACCACAGGGGCTCCACCAGGTCCCACTCGGCATCCCACTGCGCGTACCTTCTCCGGTCCAGCACCAGGAGCACGCCTGCCCGCACCGCGAAGAACCCGGCGGCTACGCCGACCGCCGTCATGCTGCCCACGAACCAGCCAGTGGTCCTCGCGTTGAAGGCGTTCATCGGCGGACTGGCGAGGCTTCCGTCCCGGTCCACCCACACCCGCACGGTGGCGCCGTCGGGCGTTCCCGACGTCACGCGGGCGGTTCCCGTCCGCACCGTGCCTTTCCCGTCGGTCCAGCGGACCTGCGCCAACTGCTTCGCCACTTCGGTGTCGCCCTTGACCTTGGACGTCACTCGAGCGGTGATCTCCTGTCGCTGCGCCGCCTGGGCGTGCACGGTGCGCATCGACGACTCGTACGCCGTCAGCCCCGCGCTGAGCGCGGCCACCGGCAGTCCGAGGACGAGGACGAGTAGCAGGAAGCCGCGGAACCAGGATTCGAACCTGTCGGACGGACGTCTCAGGGGGTTCGCCCGCTTTGACACGTGCTCTTGGCGCTGCGGGGGTGGACCGGATGTGTACGGCGAACCTTGTGCGCTCATGAGTCGGCCTCCAGCAGGTTGCTGGTCCGTTCCCCCACCGCTTGCTCCCACCATCGAACGGCAGAGGAGTTCGGTCACAGGGCCGAAAGTCCCTGCGAGGCCGACGTCCGGCCTCACAAGGCTGCCCGTCGGCGTGGTCCGTCGCCGGGCACGGTCATATCTGGGGAACGAGCACGACCGGACACGGCGCGTGATGCAGTACCGCGTGATTGGTCAGGCCCAGTTGCAGGCCCAGGTACCCATGTCGCTTGCGGGCGCCGACGACCAGCAGGTCCGCCCCCGCTGCGGCTTCCAGCAGTGCCTTGCGGGTCGGTCCCTCGATCACCCGTCGGCTCACCGGGGCGTCGTCGTACTGTTCAGCCGGGCCACGCAGGGCGTCGTCGAGCACCTGCGCCGGCGGGCGCCGGTGGGCCTCCAGGGCGTACCACGACGGGGCTTGAGGCGTGGTGAAGGCACCGAAGGGTGCGCTCCAGGCGTGCACCGCCACGAGTTGGCAACGCCGCACATGGGCCTCGCGGAACGCGAACTGCACGGCCGTGCCGCTGCCCTCGCCCTCCTCGACACCGACCACGACGCTCCCGAACCGGGCATCCCGGTGTTCCGCCACCCCGCGTACCACGACGATCGGGCAGTCCGCTCGTGCCGCCACGGCCAGGCTGACCGAGCCCAGGAGCATCCCGGCGAGGTCTCCGAGCCCTCTGGATCCGAGCACCAGCGCGAAGGCGTTGCGACCCTTGCCGACCAGGGCGGAGGCCGCGTCCTGATGCAGCACCTCGCTCGACAGCCGCACCGAGGGAGCGCACCGCCTGCCACGTTCCGAGGCGGCGCCGATCACTTCGGACGCTTCGTGGTCCCTCGCCGCCGCGTGCAGAAGGTGGAGCGGCACCGCGTGCCGGACCGCCTCGTCGGCGGCCCAGTCCACCGCCTCCAGGCTCGCCTCGGACCCGTCGACGCCGACCATCAGGGGAATCGTCACCGTCCCTGTCTCCTCTCGTGCCGGATCCATGTCTCCGGCCCCCTCCTCCACAGGTCCACATGCGCAGCGGAGGGGATTGGGGTACTCCTCGAAGGAGAGAACGCACCACGCTCGGCTTGTAGGCGACGTCCAGTCCGGACCATCCACGCCATCGGACTCGGTCACCGTCATCCACCGTCCTTTCCAGCTTCTTACGAGACGGAGGCCGCCGCCATGCAACCAGTCGTCACCGTGGGCCTCGACGGCTCACCCGAGAGTCTCGCCGCCGCCCGCTGGGCCGCCGACGAGGCCGAGAAGCGCAAGCTCACCTTGCGCCTGCTGCACGCGTGGCCGCTGCTGGCGCCGGAGCCGACCCGCGTCCCCTCGGAAGTCGATCAGAACTACTGGGCGAAGCGTCTCGTCCACACCGCGCGGTCCGAACTCCAGGCACGTCACCCGAGCCTGTCCATCGTCGGGAACCTGGTCGCCGACGACGCCCAGAACGCCCTCATCCAGGCGGCGTCGGAGTCGGAGATGATCGTGCTCGGTTCCCGGGGGCTGGCGCCCGTCGAGAGCTACTTCCTGGGCGACGTCAGCATGCCCGTCGTGGCACGGGCCGAGCGGCCGGTCGTACTGGTCCGCGCCGAAACCCGGGAGGAAGAGCCACCCCCGGCACCCGCGAGCAGCGTGGTCGTGGCTCTGAAACTGCACGGATCCTCCGACGACCTGCTCGACTTCGCCTTCCACACCGCCGCCGCCAGGCGTGCTCCACTCCTGGCCGTCCACGGCCGAAGCGTGCCGCTCCACGCACGCGTGCCCTGGGGCGTGGACCACGACATCACCGAAGAGATCACACAGGACGCGCAGAAGCAGCTGAGCAAGGCGCTGCGCCCCTGGTGCGAGAAGTACCCGCAAGTGAACGTGGCCGACAGCATCCGCCTCGCATCCCCCGCCAAGGCCGTCGTACAGGCCGCCGAAGGCGCCGCGCTGTTGGTCGTCGGCCGACGCAAGCACCGTCCCGGTCTGGCACCCCACCTGGGTCCCGTGGCGCAGGCCGCCATCCATCACGGGCGCTGCCCCGTCGCCGTCGTTCCTCACGACTGAGCACGTCGCTCCTCATGACTGAGCCCGGCCTCCGCGGGAAAAAGCTCAAGAAGCCGGTGGATCTGGGATTCCTGGACTACAACCACGCTCACAGCCCGCCGGGCCGCCTGCGAACGCCAAGTCGCTCTCAACCGCCGCTTCGCCCCTGACGTCTACCTGGGCCTGGGCGAGATCCGCAGCCCCGACACGGAGGCACCCGAACCTCTCGTGGTGATGCGCCCGCATGCCGGCGGACCGCCGCCTCTCCCTACTGCTACGAGAAGGCGCCGCCGTCGACGACGTCCTGCGGGCCGTCGCCCGGCAGCTCGCCACGTGGCACGCAGAGGCGCCCCGCAGCCGCGACGTGGACGAACAAGGCACGCGAGACGCGCTGTCCTCGCGTTGGGAGGCCGGCCTCACGCAGGTCCGTGCATTGGCCGACGACGGCTTCGTGCCCGACGGGGTGGCGGAGGTGGAGCGGCTGGCGCGCCGCTATCTCGCCAGCCGCAAGCGGTTGTTCGACACGCGTATTGAGCAGGGGACGCCGGCCCCGGCATCGCCACCGCCATGGCGGCCAGGGAACCGCCCTGGCCCGAGGCCGTCGCGGTCGACACCAGCGGCCCGCTGGAGTCCGCGGTTGCCCAGGCACTGGCAGCCGTACGCCCGAGGGGCACCGGCCAGGCCCCGGTCTTCCGCCGCCCTTACATGAAACCGGACCGAGGTGCCCCCGCATGAAGCGGGACCGAGGTGCGTGGACCCCGGCAGGGAGAGCGAGCGACACCACGACGCGGCAGCGCCCCGTCGCCGGCTCGTCGTCCGCCGGGAGAAGCAGGGGCGGCCTGTGTTGCCCGGGAGTCCTGCGGGGGGGGGACCGTGGAGGTGAGGGAGCGAGGGAGTGAATACTGTGCGAGCGCTCCTCTACCACGGCCCGGAACAGACCTCCTGGGACACCGTCCCGGATCCCGCGATCGAGGAGGCGACCGACGCGATCGTGCGCGTCGAGGCCACCACCGTCTGCGGCAGTGATCTGCACATCCTGCGGGGAGACCTCCCCGAGGTGAAGCCGGGGACGATCCTCGGCCACGAGGCCGTCGGCGAGGTCATGGAGGTCGGCGGCGAAGTCCACGACCTGCGCCGCGGGGACCAGGTGATCGTCTCGTCCGTCTCGGCCTGCGGCCACTGCAGGGCATGCCGCGACACCACGCCAGGACAGTGCCGCGGGGGCGGTGGATGGATCCTGGGGAATCTGATCAACGGAACCCAGGCCGAGTTCGTGCGAGTGCCCTTCGCCGACTACTCCACCCGCCGACGGCCGTGGGACCTCCCGCTCGATGACGCGGTCCTGCTCGCCGAGGTCCTCCCGACCGCCTATGAGGTCGGAGTGCGGAACGGACACGTGTGCCCGGGAGACACCGTCGTGGTGGTGGGAGCGGGTCCACGTCGGCCTCGCTGCGGTGATCATCGCGCGGCTGTACTCGCCCCGCCGGATCATCGTGGTGGACCTGGCCGCTGCCCGGCTGGAGGCCGCGCTCCATGTGGGGGCCGGTGCCGCCGAGCTGCCGGGGAAGATGATCGCCGAACTGTACGAGGGACCCGGTGCCGACGTGGTCATTGAGGCATCGGGTGAACCGGACGGCTTCGTCCTGTGCACCCGTGCCGTCCGCACAGGGGGGGCACATCGCCAACATCGGCGCGCACGGCAAACCGGTCACATTGCATCTCGAATCCCTGCTTACGTTTCCGGCGAACTCCTCCCGCCCACCGACCCCGTGGGCCTGGACCACGCCGCGATCCGCAGGCCCGGCACCGACATCTCCCCCTCTCCACCCGAACCCGCCCCGGTCCCAGTACCGGTGTCGGCACCGTCCGCCGCTCGGCCATATCGAGGCCGGCCCCTTGGTCCGGCATCTCGCGGAGCACAGCGGCATCGACCTCGAGACCCTGCACGGCTCGGGCCCCGGAGGGCGCGTCACCCGGACCGATGTCGAACAGGTGGCGGCCGCCCGAGCCGCTCCTTGGCCACCGCGCGTGCGGGCCACCCCCTTCGCCCGGCGGCTCGCCGCCGAACTGGGCGTCGACCTGGCCACGGTGACGGGGACGGGCCGAGGGTCGGCCGTGCGTGCCGCGGACGTACGCCGGGCCGCCCCCGGCCCGTCGGCCCCGGGCCCGCCCGGGGGTGCCAAGGTCGTACGTCCTGCCGCGCGCCCTTCCGAAGACCGGGCGGCGGCCATGCGCCGGGTGATCGCCAGCCTGATGAGCCGCGCCAACCGGGACATCCCCCACTACTACCTGTCCACGGTCGTGGACATGGCGGCCGCGATGGACTGGCTGCACGAGCACAACCGGCGAAGTCCCGTCGGTGAACGGCTGCTCCCCGCGGCCCTGTTGCTCAAGGCGGCGGCCCTGGCGGCCCGGGAAGTACCCGAACTCAACGGCTTCTGGACCGACGACCACTTCACCGCAGGCGAGAGCGTCCACCTCGGCGTGGCCGTGTCCCTGCGTGGCGGAGGACTCATCGCTCCCGCGCTGCACCACGCCGACACCCTGGCACTCGCGCAGCTGATGGCCGGCCTGAAGGACGTGGTCGCCCGGGCCCGCACGGGCAGGCTGCGCGGTTCCGAGGTGTCCGACGCGACGATCACAGTCACCAATCTCGGTGACCAGGGCGTAGAAACCGTCTTCGGCGTGATCTACCCGCCCCAAGTGGCCCTGGTCGGCTTCGGGCGGGTGGTCGACCGGCCGTGCGCCGTCGACGGCCTGCTGGGCGTACGGCCGGTGGTCACGGCGACCCTCTCGGCGGACCACCGGGCGACGGACGGTGCCGTCGGCGCCCGCTACCTCACGGCGGTCAACCGCCTCCTGCAGAACCCGGAGCAGCTGTGAAGATGAACCGAACCGATGCACTGGACATGGTCAGGGATTCGATCTCCACCGTCATCCCCGACGCGGACGTCGCCGCCCTGGGCCCCGGCGACGCGTTCCGCGACGTGCTGGAGATGGACTCGCTGGACTTCCTGAGTTTCGTCGAGGTCCTCAGCGAGCGGTCAGGCGTGCGCATCGAGGACGAGGACACGCCCCACCTCACCACGCTGTCCGGCAGCGCCGACTTCCTCATCGCCCACACGGAGTGAGAGGCGTCGGATGAACGCTCAGACCGCTTCGATGTCGTCGACGACGCCGACGACATCGTCGATGTCCCGTACCGATGCGAGCAGTTCGGGGACAAGAGCCTTGTCCTGTTTCCCCCTCATCGTCACCACGCCGTTCTCCACGGCGACTTGGACACCACGCGGATCCAGCAGGTACCGGCCGACCAGCGACTCGACCTCGGCCCGGATCTCGGCGTCGTCACGGATCAGGGCCCCAAGCAGGTCGCGGCGGCTCACCACACCGACGAGCCGGCCCTGATAGTCGGTCACGGGAAGCCGCTTCAGCCGCGCGTGAGCGGCGGTCCACGCCGCATCCGCCACACGCTGCGCCGGGTGGACTGTGACCGGAGGGAAAGTCATCAACGTGGCCGCCGTGTCGCCGTGGCTCTTCTCGTACAGGCGGTGCTGCCGCAACCTGCCGACAGGTCCGTGCCGACGCGGTTCCGCCATGACGGCGGCCTTGGCCAGCAGATCGGACTCCGAGACGACTCCGATCACATGGTCGCCCGCATCGACCACCGGTACGGCGCCCACCTGCTCGCGGGCGAGCGTGTGGGCCACGTCCAGGAACGGCATGTCGCCCGGGACGGAGACCGCCGGCACCTGCATGACGTCCCGCACCCGGAGTACGGCCGGTCCCTGGGTGGGCGGCTCGGGTACGGCAGTGGCGGGGGGCTCGGTCTTCTCTCCGCCGGGAGCGTGCTCCGGCTCCTCGGCGCTCCTCGCCGACGCGGCGGCGGCGACCGCCGCGAGATAGCGGTGCAGCACGTTCTGGCGCGCTTCTTCCCGGGGTGTCCAGGGGCGGCCTGGCGTGTCGCGGCGGGCTTCCTTCTCCGCGGACCTGTGCTCGAAGTCGCTCACGGCTGCCTCCCGGGGACGCAGTCCACCTACGCGCTCAGTTTCGCATCGGTCCGCGGGTGGGACCTCCGGGCCGAACAGCCCCGCCCACGGGACGGGTGGTGCACCGCGCCAGCAGTTCCACGGGCGCCCCCTTGACGCACGCCTGGTAGCCGGCGCCGCTCTTGTGCACCGTGGTCCTCAGCTTGCGGGTCGAGTCGAAGGGGAACTCCGTCACCCGCGGGGCCGCCGCCTCCTCCGCGCCCGGGTCGAGCCCGGCCTTGGCCGCGACGGCGAGCAGCGCCCCCTCGGTGGTGTCGCCGAGCACGCGCCAGTGTTCCCGGGGGCCGTCGGGCGGAACCAGCCGGGCGTCGCAGCACAGGGCCGCCACCCGCAGCAGTTCACGCACCGGCTCCGCGTCGGCGACTTCGCCGCTCGGGGCGTACCCCACACCGCTCACCGGGTGCGGCACGCCTCCCGCCCAGACCTGGGTGACGGTCATCTCGGCCTGGGTCAGCGTCCCGGTCTTGTCGGTGCACACCACCGTGGTCGACCCGAGCGCCTCCACCGCCAGCAGCTGTTTGATCAGGGCGTGGCGGCGCGCCATCCGCCGCACCCCGATCGCCAGCGACACCGAGAGCGTCGCGGGCAGGCCCTCCGGCACCAGCGCCACCATCACCCCGAGCGCGAACACGAACACGGTCACCGCCGATTCCCCGGTGGGCAGCCGTACGGCGAACATCAGGGCGCCGATCGCCGGAGCGGTCTGCCGTGCGGCCGAGCCCTCCACGCGGGTGTCCGTACGTCCGTTCTCGGGCCGGACTCGGTTCACACCGCTGTCCGCCCCTACGCGACCATGTCGTCGACGGTGTAGTCGATCATTGGCCTGACGGTGACGACGCCGTCCACGCCCTTGGCGAGCCGTTCGGCGATCTGGGCGGTGCTGCGGTTGTCGACTTCGCCGCGCAGGGTGACGACACCGTCGTGAACCTGGACCTGCACCTCCGTTCCGCCCAGCCGCAGCATCCCTTTGAGTACGTCGTTGCGTATTTCCTCGCGGATCTCCTCGTCGGGGCGCAGGAAGACGCTGAGCAGGTCCGAGCGGCTGACGATGCCGATGATGCGGTCCTTGTCGTCCACGACCAGCAGTCGCCTGACTCGGTGGCGGTCCATCGTCCGGGCCGCCTGGGCGACCGGCCAGTCGGCGTGGGCGGTGACGACGGGGGTGGTCATCAGCCCGGCGGCGTTCTCCGCACGTGCCTTGGCCCTCTCGTGCGGCCATCCGGGAGGAGTTGCCTGCTTGCCGTACTTGTCGGGCTGCTCGGCCTGCTTGCGCAGCAGGTCGGTCTCGGACACCAGCCCCATCGGCGCACCACGCTCGTCGGCCACGGGCACGGCGCTGAGGCCGTGGGTGGACAGGACGGAGGTGATCTCTTTGAACGGGGTGTCCGGGCGGACGGTGACGACATCGCGTGTCATCACTTCGCTGACGGTGATGTGCTGGGCGCTCATCGTCGCGGCTCCTTCCCGCGTGTGCGCGTCGCGTGGACGCCGGTTCTCGTCCCCCTGTCTTCCACTGTGCTCCTTCCGCGTCCGGCTGCTTCCGGGCCGATGGTCCCGAATGTCGAAGGCATCCCGGGAATTCGGAGGGCGCAACGCCGACCCAACGCAATGGCCAAGTCCGCCTCGGGCAGTTTTCGGCGATCGTCGGCCCGGAATCATCTGAGGAATTCATGGTCCTCAGTAAGCGTTCTCGTAAATGGAGGATCTGAGGCGCGAGGGAAGCGGCTGAAAGCCATTCACCGCGTAACTGGAACCCGCCGGATGCGGGTGATCCTCCTTTCAGCGCGAGCCGCCGCAACGGAGCCGCCGTGCCTGCGGCCGTGGCGGTCGGCCCTGTCAGCCGAACAGATGGCGCACCCGTATCGTGTATACGCGCCTCCAGCCGGACTGTGGCAGCAGCAACCACTCGCGGCCGTTCTCGAGCCCCCTGCCGCTCGCCACCGCGGCCGCGCCTCGCGGTGCCCGGCGCCGCGGCAGCCTGGCCCCGCACACAGATCGCGTGGACCGGTTCCCGCCTCCGGCGAACCCGGTCACCGCCTCTCCTCGTGCGGACGTCCGAATGCGGCATCCTGTGGCGGATGGGTCTCGTTCACGCATCCAGGGCCGGGAAAGATCTCCGTCTCGTGACTGTCGTCGTAGCGCACCCGATAGGGCGGTTCGCCGTTCGGGCCGAGCACTTTTACGACGGTGGCATGGTGTTCGGGCGTTCCCGCGGTTCTGCCGGTGAACCGCAGCACGTCACCCTCATGTGCCCGCATCGTCGCTCACCTCGTTCCCTGCCGTTTTTCCTGTCTTCGTTCAGGATGACTCCGGCGGTCGGCTCGCGCGGAAGGGCCGTTCGGGCACCTCCGGGGGTCTGGGGCCCCGCGATCAGATCGGCGTCAGGCGTCGCGCAGGTCGTGCCGCAGGCGGGCACGGCTCGTCAGACAGGCGCATCCTGGAGTTGGACGAGCCTGCGGCACGCCAACCCGAACGTGTCTTGCTCCAGCGGCACCGTGGCGCCGACAGCGCACTCGGGAGTGACCATGAGACTTTCCTTCCTCGAACCTCTGTACAAGCAGCCCGGCCCCTTCGCGTCCGTCTACCTGGACACGTCCCGCGACGCCGCCATCGACGACCCCGATACCGCCATGGAACTGCGCTGGCGGCATCTTCGGGACGCCCTGGCGGCCGAGGGGGCGGACCGGGATTCCATCACCGCGGTGGCGGGCACCGTGGGCAGCGATGCGGACGTCCCCGGCATCCACGGTCAGGCCGTGTTCACCGCCCACGGACGACTTGCTCTGCTGGACGAGCTGCCCGCCCCGCCCACCCGGGACACGGCGCACTTCGGAACCCTGCCTGACACCATGCCGCTGATCGTCCAGCACGCGCCCGGGATCCCCTACCTTGCGGTGCACGTGCACTACAGCGGCCGCCACTCCACGGACGCCACCGACATCGTGCGCATCGACGCCGAGGTCGGCACCTGGCCGTTGACCAGGGTCACGCCGGGGCACCGCGTCCACGAGGAGATCCCGGCGACCGACTGGCTGAACGCCGCCGGGGAGATCGGCCGGGAGCTGGAGGGTCACGCACGGCGCATCGACGTCGAGGCGGTGGTCGTCGCGGGAGACGTATGGGCCCGCGGCATCCTCGTCCGGCGGCTTCCCGCTTCCCTGCTCGGGCAGGTCTCCACGGTGGGAGGCGTCGGCGAGTCCGTGCCGGGACGGGCGCTGCTGGAGCAGCGACTCGAAAGCTTCTTCAGCGGCCGCATGGCCGCGCACGACCGGGCGCTGCTGGATACCTTCCTTGCACAGCGGGCCCGGGACGGAGCAACGGCCGAGGGCATTTCCGCCGCTGTATCAGCCCTCCAACGCGGCCGGGTCAAGGTCCTCTTCCTCAACGACCACCCCGAGTCGACGCTCCACCTCTGGGTCGGCCCGGAACCCGGCCAACTCGCCCTCAGCGAAGAGGAATTGCGCTCCTACGGCGCCCGGGATGTACGCAAGGAGCGGGCCGACGCGGCACTGGCCCGCGCCCTGGTCGGCACACGGGGCGAACTCGTCGTGGTACCCGAGCAGCAGATGCGGCTGATTGAAGGCGTGGGCGTACTGCTGCGCTACGCCGACCCCGCGTCCCGTGCGTGAACTGGCTTCCGGGGAGCGGCGGAACTCTGGGTACTCGCTGAACGCCGGTCCTTACGCATATCCCCCGAGCGGGTGGGACTGCGGAGCGGTCGCGCCTCCGCCCGCCCGCACGGCTTCCACCGCCGCCTGGTGCAGGCGCCGGCTGTCCTCCCGGGAAGGGCAGGGCACCGGGCTTCCGGACAGGGTGAACCACTGGGAAGTGCCGCTGTACTGGACCGCCACATCGGCCTGCCTGCCGTCCCAGGTGGTGTGCACGGTCAGGTCGCCGGTGACGATCCCAGCCTCGTCGGTACGGGCGCCGCCGTGCCCGGCGAAGACGCCTTTCGTCGTCCATGATGTCTGGACCATGCTGATCAGCCTTCCTTCGTGAATGCGGGCCCCCCTTTTATTCTCCCGGCAGCGCGGCTCCCGGGCGTCACACTGACCACCCGGCTCAGACCCTGACGGAGCTGCCGCCTGCCTCTGGTTCCTGTGGCGTGCCCGGTTCCGGCAGACGTGCGGCGGTGTTTCCGGCCCTTGTCTTCCACCAGGGGAATCATGAACCGGATGCCTGGGGCGCGCACATTGCACAACTTTCCGATCCGAAACACGTTATTGACGAATAATCGCGACTCCGACGGTCGCCACGCGACTCACCTCCTTGAGCCTCTGGATTTCATGATGCCCATCCGACCTGCGGCAGAGTCCGGGCCATCCGTCCCGTCATTGAGGGCCGACCGGACCGGGCGCACCCTCTGGCCGCATCGGGGCTGCTCCCTTCGGCGGGCCGGATCCGGGATGTCATTGCTCTTGCCAAGGGTCTCTGGCAGAGGTGCCGTCGGCCGCCAGGCTCACGGGCGACGGCCGAACGGGCGCCGGGTGAGGTGGGTTCGTCGAAGGTTCAGTGCCCGGCGGGAAGCACCGGTCAACGGCTCCTCCCGGTGTGGGAGTCGTGGGAGTCGGCCGTACGCGGCGGCTGCGGCTGCTGCCCGGGTGCGGCGTGGGGGCCCGGCGGGGGCGTGGTGCTGCGGACAGGGCGGTGGCGTGGCAAGAACGCCGGAGTGCGGGCGGCGTAGGCGTCCCATTGCTCGCTGAACTCCTTGGCGACCTCGCGTTCCTCGCTGCGAGCCAGGCGCATATACACGTACACCAGGACCGGGAACATGATCAGGGTCGGGATGGTGGGCCATTGGAGCAGGAAGCCGATCATGATGAGCAGGAAGCCGTCGTACTGCGGGTGGCGCACCCAGGAGTAGGCGCCCGTGGTGGCCAGTTCGTCGCGCTGGGCGGCGGCGTGCAGGGTCTTCCAGGCCGTGGCGATCAGCCAGAAGCCGCCACCGATGGCGACGTAGCTGGCCAGGTGGAAGGGGCTCAGGTGCGGATCGCCGGACCAGCCGATCAGGTCGTTCCACAAGTGGCCGCCGGCGTGGGTGTCCTTCAGCAGCGGGAACTGGTTGCCGAGCCAACTGCCCAGCAGGTAGATGGTCAGCGGGGTGCCGTACATCTCGGTGAACAGGGCGACCAGGAACGCGCTGTAGGCGCCCATCGCGCGCCAGTCCCGCCTGGTCTTCGGGTGGAAGAAGCCGGCGGCGAACACCGCGAAGAGCAGGGTGTTGAGGACCACCAGCGGCCACAGGCCGTATGCCGCGTCAGCCATGACGTCCTCCCACGGCATTGGTAGGTCCGGTGGGGGTGCGGCGCTGTCCACGGGCGAGGGTGCTCATGCGCCGCTGGTAGGTGGCCGCGTCGATGCGGTCGTGAAGGCGCAGGCCCACCAGCCACCGCTCCGCCTCCTCCAGCGCGGCTCGCCGTCCGCGCAGGCGAGCAAGCGACGGACGGCGGGGCTCGTCGGGGGTGATCAGGCGGGCGATGTCGTAAACGATGCCCGCCAGGATCAGCGCCCCGGCCAGCGCAGCGATCACAGCCGCCATGACAACTCACCCCCGACCCGGGCGCGGGCGGTCAGAACCGACCGGGCCCGGTGTGGTGGTCGCGCTTGCGCAGCGGTTCTTCGTCCCGGTCGTCGCCGTGCTGCTTGTGACCGCCGTGCATGTCCTGGCCGTGCATGCTCCGCATCATGAAGAACATCATCAGCGGGCAGGCCGCGACGAGGGCGAGCCAGACCAGGCTCTCCAGCGACGCACCGACGATCAGGACGCCGACGATGACGATCGCGGCGGCGAGGGCGTACATGCCGTAGTTGCGCTTGTCGCTCATCACGGGCCTCCTTCTGCGCCCCGAAGACCGAGCGGCCCGGGTCTCAGGTTTTGGGGAGAGGGCCGGCGTGCAGACCGGTCAGGCGGCGCCGGTACTCCTCTTCGTCGATCTCTCCGCGGGCGAACCGCTCACCGAGGATCTGCTGCGGTGTGGGTGCGGCGGGAGTGTGGGTGTGTTCGTGGGGCTGGTTGGCGGCACGGAAGACCAGTACGAGGGCTGTGATGATCAGCGCCCAGAACAGGACCATGCCGACCGACATCCCGAACCAGCCCCACCCGCTCACGCCGTGGGCGTCCCAGAACATCATCGCCACTCACCTGCTTCGGCTTGTCGGCGACCGGGGGCCGGATGGGCTCCCGAGAGGCGTTCCTACTCCTTCACCTGCATCGTCCCCCTGCCGGGTATGGCGGTCTGGGGCCGGTCGGTCCAGGAGTGGTGGGCCGTTCAGCCCCGGCGGGGTGCAGCGGGTGGAAGTCACGGTGCGGGGCGGCTACAGCCCCGACCTGATCAAGGTTCGCCAGGGCACGCCGGTGGAGCTGGTCTGACGACAACGGCCGTTTCAGTTCAGACACGGACGGAAGCCATGACGACAGCCGCTCACCGAGGAGGCGCCACTCACGGTGCAGCGCTCCTGTGGACACGCGCCGCCGTCATCGCGCTGATGGCGGTGCTCGCCGTTCTCGTCCACCACGCTGTCGGGACGCGTGCGGCCTCAGTCCGCCCGGTCCTTGCGCAGAAACCGGCGCAGCCGCCGCAGCGGCCAGGTGTTGATCACGTCGTCCGGGGTGAGCCATCCGCGTTGTGCCGTGCCGACTCCGTAGCGGAGGTATGCGAGTTGGGGGATCGAGTGGGCGTCGGTGTCGATGGCGAACTTCGCCCCGTGGCTCCTGGCGCGGAGGATGTTCTCGTCGCCCAGGTCGAGACGGTCGGGCTGGGCGTTGATCTCCAGGGCGGTGCCGGTGCGGGCACAGGCGGCGAACACCTCGTCGAGGTCCGCGTCGATGCCCGGCCGTTTGCCAATCAGGCGGGTGGTGGGGTGGCCGAGGACGTTGACGTGGGGGTTGTTGCAGGCACGTACGATCCGCCGGGTCATCGCCGTGCGGCCGAGGTTGAAGTGGGAGTGCACCGAGGCCACGCAGATGTCGAAGCCCTGCAGGAACTCGTCGGGCCAGTCCACCTCCCCGTCGGGGCCGATGTTGAGCTCGGTGCCGTGCAGCAGGCGCATCCCGTGGTGTTTGCCGTCCAGCGACCGCACGTGCTCGCGCTGGGCGAGGATTTTCTCGTCGGTCATGCGCTGCATGTACAGGTTCGGTGCGTGGTCGGTGACCGCGTAGTAGGCGTATCCGCGCTCGGCGGCCGCTGCCACCATCTCCTCCATGGGGGCGAGGCCGTCGGTGAGGTCGGTGTGGGTATGCAGGTCACCGTTGATGTCGGCCTCCCTCACGACCTCGGGCAGTTCGCCGCGTAGGCCGGCTTCGATCTCCCCGCGGTCCTCGCGCAGCGTGGGCGGGATCCAGGGCAGGCCGAGCCTGGTGTACACCTCGTCCTCGGAGCGGGAGGCGACCCGCTTGCCGCCATCGGTTTCGAACAGGCCGTACTCGGAGAGCTTCAGCCCCAGGTGGACGGCGATCGTGCGGGTGCGGATGTTGTGCGCCTTGGAGCCGGTGAAGTACTGCATCCCGGTGCCCCACGCGTCAGGTCGCACCACGCGCAGGTCGACCTGGACGCCCTTGACGGTCCGGATCGAGGTCTTCTTCTCGCCGTGTGCGATGACTTCGGCGGTGGAGGGCAGTTCGGTGAGGGCGCTCATGAAGGGCGCCGACCGGGCGGCGGCGACGAGAATGTCGATGTCGCCGACGGTTTCCTTCATGCGGCGCAGCGATCCGGCGTACGCGCAGTTCTCACAGCCGGTGATTCGGGAGAGCTCCGTGACGATGTCCTCGGCCGCCTCCATGGCGGTGCTCAGCGGGATCCGCTCTCCTGCCTGCTGCATGAGGGCGATGCCGTGCAGGATGTTCTCCTCGGTCTTCTCGCCGAAGCCCTTCAGGTCGCGCAGCTTCTCCGCCTTGATGGCGTCGGCCAGCTCGCCCACCGAGGAGATGTGCAGGTCCTCGTAGAGCGCCATCGCCTTCCTGGGGCCGAGGGTGGGGATGGTGATGAGCTGCCGTACCCCTGCGGGGATCTTGGCCCGTCTCTCCTCTACGACCGTGACGTGGCCGGTGCGGAGGTACTCGATGACCTTCTCGGCGATCGACTTGCCCACGCCCGGGATTTCCTTGAGTCCCTTGATGTCGAGGTGAGAGACATCGGCGGGATAGCCGCCGATGGCGCGGGCGGCCTTCTCGTAGGCGCGCGCCTTGAACGGGTCGCCTCCAGTGATGGCGATGAGGTCCGCGTACTCCTGAAGGAGTGCCTCGACCTCCTCGTTGGGCCGGACCACCTCTCCAGTCTAGGAACCGACCTTTCCGACATGCCAGCTGACGGCATGTGCCCGATGGCACTACGGCTGATGAGTCAGTGCGGTTCGGCATCGCTCCGCTCGGGCCCGTCGGGATGCCCACGCAGTGCGCATGCGCGACGGTGGAAGGGAGCGGAAGGGAGCCTGGCGGGCCACGTGCGGCGGCCGGAAAAGGGCATCACCAGGATCGGCCGCGATTCTGGCGAGCTGCACCGGTCCGGCGGTACCCAAGGCATTCGGCGTGAATCCCCGGGAGAGGCAATGACTGATCCGATCGTGGTCGGGGTCGACGGCTCCGGGCGCAGCCTGCGGGCTCTGCTGTGGGCTGCGCAAGAGGCATCACTGCACCACTGCCCGCTGCGCATCATCCACGTGCTGTCCTTCGAGCCCGGTCCCGTGACGGATTCCCGGATCGTGAGTGAGGCCACCGCGATTGCCAAGCAGGCCCACCCCGAGCTGGAGGTGATCTCTGCCGAGGTCGAAGGCACGCCGGCGGCCACGTTCCTCGCCGAGTCCGACCGGGCGCACACCGTGGCTCTGGGCGCCAAGGGCAGAGGAGGCTTCGGGACCGTGATGCTCGGGTCGGTCGCCCTGCAGGTCGTCGGACACGCCGCGAGCCCGGTGGTCGTCGTCAACCACGTCCCTCTCGACCAGGGCCGCGTCACTGTCGGTGTCGATGGTTCGGCCCACTCCCAAGCCGCTCTGGAGTACGCCTTCAAGGAGGCGTCCTTGCGCGGTGCACAGCTGCAGGCGCTGTACGCCTGGAGTCCCCCCGGGGGCGCCGCGCCGGTCAGTGCTGCGCAGGACGCGGCGGACGTGGAACACCGGCGCGTACTGGAGGAGTGCCTTGCTCCGCTGCGCCAGGAGTATCCGGATGTGGAGGTCGTGGAGGAGTTGGCACACGAATCCCCGGTTCTCGCCCTGGCCCGTGCCTCCGACCGATCCGACCTTCTGGTCGTCGGCTCCCGCGGTCGCGGCGGCTTCCGCGGGCTGGCCTTGGGCTCGGTCAGCCATCACCTTCTCCAGTACGCCATGTGTCCCATTGCGGTCATCCGTCCGCGCAGGCATCCGGCCCCGTCGTGACCCCCCTCTCGGGTACGCAAGGCGGCGCTGACGACAGCTCCGCCAAAGCCGTCCTGTGGGCTGCTGTGTACTGGAGGTCAGGAGGATCCGCGCGGCGAGAGGTCCGAGGCGAGCGCGTGATCAACGGCGACGTGGTGCGCACACCGCACATCACTCACTCCCGAGAGGCCGGCCCAGGCCCGTGACCTGGAGGTCGTCCGACGGTACGAGGCGAGGCGGTGGTGAAGCGGGGGCCGTGGTCCCAGCGGGACGGCTGTCTGTCAGGTGACGGTTTGAGCAGAGGAGAGGGCTGTGCGGGCGACGTTCGTTCTGGGACGGATCGTGGGGGTCCGGGTCGGCGTGCACTGGAGCGTCCTGTTCATCTTCGGCATCATCGCGCTCGGCCTGTCACAGGGCCGCCTTCCGGAGACGTATCCAGGGCGTGCCTGGGCGGTGTACTGGGCGGCCGGCCTGTGCACCGCCGTGGTCTTCTTCGCTTCCCTCCTCGCACATGAGCTGGCGCACGCCGTCGTGGCCCGGCGCAACGGGGTCGAGGTGGACGACATCGTCCTGTGGCTGCTGGGCGGAGCGGCCCGGCTCAAGTCCGAGGCGTCCAGCCCCGGCAGGGAGCTGCGGATCGCCGGTGTCGGCCCCCTCGTCAGCCTCCTGCTGGGCGGGCTGTTCACACTCGCCACCTGGCTGCTCGACCTGGCATCCGTCTCCGGGATCGTAGTGGAGATGGCCGCCTGGCTCGCGGGCATCAATGTGCTGCTCGCCGTCTTCAACGCGCTGCCCGCCGCCCCGCTCGACGGAGGCAGGCTGCTGCGCGCGTTCCTGTGGTGGCGCACGGGAGACCGGCTGCGGGCGACCGCCGGCGCCACCGCGGCGGGGCGGGTCTTCGGGTGGCTGCTGGTCGTCCTCGGGCTGGTCGCGTTCATGAGGACCGGCGCGTTCGGCGGTCTGTGGCTGGCACTGATCGGCTGGTTCCTCATCACGGCCGCCACCGCCGAGGGACGGCAGGCCCAGCTGCGCGGCGTGCTCGCCGGTGTCCCGGTGCGGGACGCCATGACGCCCCAACCTCTCACGATTCCCGCGGACACCACGGTCGCGGGCTTCCTCACCGACGCGCGCTACCGCTACCGGCACTCGGCGTTCCCGGTGACCGACGACGGGGCCCCGGTCGGGCTGGTGACCCTCGACAGCGCCAGAAAGGTGCCGCAGGCCGAGGCCCACGCCGTGACGGTGAGGGACGTCATGGTGCCGCTGTCGCAGACCACCGTGGTCGAGCCGGACAGCCCACTGGCGGATCTGCTGCCCCGCATGGAGCCGGGAGCCGAGCACCGGGTCCTGGTCGTGGATGACGGCAGGCTCGTCGGAATCGTCTCGCTCTCGGACGTCAGCCGCACGGTGACCTGGCTGATGAACACCGCCCCGGGGCGGCGCGGCGGTGCGTGACCGTGGCCCGGCACCATCGAGCGGGCCACGGCGGGTACCCGGATCCGGTCACCCCGTTTCCGGACGCTGCCGTGGGGTGTGCGGCCGCGGTCGGAGGCCGTCAATTCCGGCTATCGCGCGGAAAGCAGTGCAGTGGATATGACGGAAGCCGCCCCTCCGCCCGAGGATCTCGTGCGTGCCGTTCGAGCGGTCGGCGTCAGTGACGAGCGCCTGCTCCAGGCCATACGAGCGACGCCCCGAGCGGCATTCGTCCCCACCGGCCACCAAACGCACGCCTACCACGACGTGCCCATTCCGATCGGGCACGCACAGGTGACCACGCAGCCCTCGCTCTCGGCCATGATGATCGAGGGCCTCGACCTGGACGGAGACGAGCACGTCCTCGAAATCGGTACCGGCCTCGGCTTCCAGACCGCCCTGCTCGCCCGGTTGGCCGCCGATGTCGTGACCATCGAGATGTGGCCGGACATCGCCCGGCAGGCAAGGCACAACCTCGCTCGTCAAGGCATTCGGAATGTTGACCTGCGTGTCGGGGACGGCAGCGGCGGCGTGCCGGACCGTGCTCCGTACGACGCGATCATCGTGTCCGCCGCGTTCCCGGAGGTGCCGACGCCGCTGACCGAGCAACTGCGCCTCGGCGGCCGCCTCGTACAGCCCATCGGGCCGGGCGGCCGAGAACGGGTCGTGTCCTTCCTGCGCACCGCGACGGGGCTCGAGCGCCGGCGGACACTCACGCCCGCGCGTTTCGTCCGGCTGCGAGGACAGTACGGCTTCCCCTCCTGAGCCCTGCCGACCACGTCGGACCGCCCGCATTTCCGGTGATCCGCGCACCACGAGGAGGGCCATGGTCAGCACGCCGCAGCTGGGGTCGCGCCTACGCCGACGCGACATCGGCAAGCGCGGCCGCTACGGCGGCGGCGTGCCGGTGCCGGCTGAGCCCAGACCAACGTCTCGCGCCTGAGTACGGCGTACGGCGTCCGGGCTGACGGGTGGCTATTGGTCCGCGACGCGTATCAGTGCGAGCGTAGTGAACGTTTTCGCATCCCGATTCGGCCCTGCCCGCGACGTCGAGCGCTGGTGCCGCTGCAGTCGGCTGCCGTCCGCCATAGCATGGACTGCTCGTCTCCCGCGACTGTCTTCCCCGATCCGACCCGTCCCGAACCGGCTTCGGCACCCTCTGCGGGAGTACGTCGTGAAGCCGCTCGTCGCCGCGCTGGTGAGGGCGCGCGCCCTCCGCTGCGGGTGTCGCAACTTCGGGTGTCTGACCACGTGGACGGATGTCCGAACGGCAGTGCATCGGGCTGAGAGAGGAACGGAAGCATGAGCACGTCGCAAGCGCGGGGGGCGGTTGTCGTCGGGGTGGATGCCGCGCCGGGCGCCAGGCTGGCTCTGGCCTGGGCGGCGGACGAGGCGGCGCTTCGGCGTCTGCCGCTGCATGTAGTGCTCGCCGTCGACGCGCCCGGGCTGGAGGGCGGCTCTGTCGAGCTGCCCTCGTTGTGGGCGTCGTGGGGCCCGGCGGTCCGTACCGTCTACGCGTCGGTGCTGGAGGAGGCGCGGGACTTCGCCGTTGGACGGCATCCGGGGCTCACCCTGGTCGCCGAGCTCGCCGATGGCCCTGCGGCGGACGTCTTGCGGGCCCGGGCACCGGGCAGCGCCATGGTGGTGATCGGCTCGCGGCACCACGGCATCGTGCGGGATCTACTGAGCCGCGAATCGGTGGGGCAGCCGCTGGTCACGCACGCACCGTGCCCGGTCGTCGTGGTGCGCGAGCCGGAGCCCGTGAGGCAGGCTCCGCCCCATGTCGTGGTGGGTGTGGACGGTTCGGCCCTGTCGGCGGAGGCGGTGCGGTTCGCCTTCGAGGAGGCTGCCTTCCGCGAGGCCCGTCTGATCGCGGTCTCGGCCTGGCAGCCGCTCCACCTCCGCGACTTGGCTTTGGAGGATGCGGAGGACGAGGTGCGGCGGGTACTGGCGGAGTCCACGGCAGGCTGGCAGGAGAAGTACCCCCAGGTCGACCTCCGCCACGCGGTGGTCCGCGGCCACCCGGTACGGGTGCTCAGCGACGCGGCCCAGTGGGCGGTGCTGCTGGTGGCGGGCAGCCGCGGGCTGGGCGGGTTCTCCGGACTGCTGCTCGGCTCGGTCAGCCAGGGCCTCATGCACCATGCACCCTGCCCGGTCGTCATCGTGCCGCACCCTGCCGGGGGCAAGGCCGCCTGAGCACACCGCGATGCCAAAGCTGTCGGTGCCTCGCGCACGTCAGCCCTCCGGGCAGACCGGACAGGGGAGAGTGATCGCCTCCTGATGCCCTGAGCCTGCACTCCATCCTCCCGCACGCGGGTCGCCCCACCCCGTCTCCGAGGCAACCCGCGCGAGCGCGTCTCGCAGCGGTGCGCATCCGTTCTCCGGGGGGTGAGGATGGAGGTACGGGGCGCACACGTTGCCCGCCGTGTTCCTCCGGGACGAGGAGGTCGGATCGTGTACTTCATCGATCGTCGTGATGGCGGCCGGCAGCTGGCTCGTCGGCTGGAGCATCTCAAGGGCGCTGAGGTGGTGGTGCTGGGCCTGCCCCGCGGAGGGGTTCCGGTCGCCGCAGAGGTTGCCGAAGCCCTGGGCGCGACGCTGGATGTGTGCCTGGTGCGGAAGCTGGGCGTGCCGTTCCAGCCGGAGCTGGGGATGGGGGCGATCGGCGAGGGTGGGGTGCGTGTGATCAACGACGAGGTGGTGCGCATCGCGCATGTCACCCCCGAGGAGCTGGCCGAGGTCGAGGCCCGTGAGCGGGAGGTGCTTCAGAGCCGTGCCCGGCGCTACCGGGTCGGGCGGGAACCGGTCGGGCTCCAGGGCCGCACGGTGGTGGTGGTCGACGACGGGGTGGCCACGGGGTCGACGGCGCGCGCGGCGTGCCGGATCGCCCGTGCCCGGGGAGCGGCACGGATCGTGCTGGCGGTCCCCGTGGCCCCGCACGACTGGACCGCCCGGCTGGGCGGGGACGCCGACGAACTGGTGTGCCCGCATACTCCACGGGAGTTCTTCGCGATCGGCCAGTTCTACGCCGACTTCTCGCAGACCGACGACGATGAGGTCGTCGCCTGTCTGGAAGAGGCGGCCGCCCACTCGGTGAGCACCCGCCGGACCGAGCCGCGTCACACCGTGCCCGAGGATCGGGAGGTGGACGTGCAGGCCGGTGCGGTGGTGCTGCGTGGGCAGTTGACGGTGCCCGAGGGCGCGGCCGGGGTGGTGCTGTTCGCGCACGGCAGCGGCAGCAGCCGGCACAGCCCGCGCAACCGGTTCGTCGCCGCCGGGCTGAACCGGGCAGGGCTGGGCACCCTGCTGTTCGATCTGCTCACCGAGGAGGAGGAGATCGACCGGGCCAACGTGTTCGACACCGGCCTGCTGGCCCGGCGCCTGGCGGACGCCACCGGCTGGCTGCGCGGGCAGCCCGAGACCGAAGGGCTCGCGGTCGGGTACTTCGGCGCCAGCACCGGCGCGGCCGCCGCGTTGTGGGCGGCCGGCGAGCCGGGGGCGCGGATCGCCGCGGTCGTCTCCCGGGGTGGGCGGCCCGACCTGGCCGGGCCACGGCTGCCAGCGGTGACGGCGCCCACGCTGCTGATCGTCGGGGGCCACGACGAGCTGGTCCTTGAACTCAACCGCGACGCACAGGCCCGGCTGCGTTGCGAGAACCGGCTCGCGGTGGTCCCTGGCGCCACCCACCTCTTCGAGGAACCCGGCGCTCTGGAGAAGGTGACCGATCTGGCCCGTGACTGGTTCACCGACCACATGGCCCCGGTTCCGCATGCGGCGGCCTGAGGCTGGACCCGTGGTCCGGTCGCAGACGGGTGCTCAGGTGCGTCGCCGGTCCGAGCCGGTGGAGCCGGGTGACTCCTCCGATCTGCTGGGCCAGTACCTGAACCAGATCGGTGCCACTCCTTTGCTCAGCGCCGCGGAGGAGGTGGACTTGGCCAAACGTATCGAGGCCGGGGTGTATGCCGACCATCTGCTGCGCGAGGTCGAGGCCGACGGGCGGGAACTGCCCGCCGACAGGCGCCGTGACCTTCAGGCGGTGGCCCGCGACGGTCAGCATGCCAAGGACCATATGATCCGCGCCAACCTGCGGCTGGTCGTTGCGATCGCCAGGAAGCGCTACGGCCGTTGTGGCCTGCCGTTCCTGGACGTTCTCCAGGAGGGGAACCTGGGGCTGATCAGGGCGGTGGAGAAGTTCGACTTCGCCAAGGGGTACAAGTTCTCCACCTATGCGACGTGGTGGATCCGGCAGGCGATCGAGCGGGGCCTGGCCCGCCACGCCAGGACGGTACGGCTGCCACTCCATGTGGTGGAGGAGCTCGGCAAGCTCGGCCGGGTGGAGCGCCGGCTGCAACTGGCGCTGGGCCGCGAGCCGACCGTGGAAGAGGTGGCGGCCGAGAGTGGCTTTGCCGGTGAGAAGGTGACCCGGCTGCGCCAGGTGGGCCGGGAGGCGATCAGCCTCGATACCCCGGTGGGCGAGGAGGGCGAGACTGTCGTCGGTGACCTGATCGCGGACACCGAGGTGCTGCAGGCGCCGGAGGTCGTGGAGTACCGCGCCCTGGCCGAGCAGCTGAAGGCGACGATGGACGCGTTGCCGGCGGAGGAGGCGCTGGTCCTCACCCTGCGGTACGGCTTCCACAACGGCCGGCCGCGGACCGTGCAGCAGACCGCCGACCAGGTCGGCCTGACGCCGGCGCGGGTGCGCCGACTGGAGAAGCAGGCCCTGGCACAGTTGCGTGCCCCGGAGCGTCACAGGCCGCTGGCCGAGTGGGCTGCCTGACAGGGATGCGGCGGGACGCCCGAGACACGCAAGGCGCGTGAACGTCCAGGGCATGGGGCTGCCGCAGGGCGCCCCGAGAGGTCAAGACGAAGTCGTGTGAGAGGTGTGGAGTACGCCCTGATGAGCGCCCTGTTGGAGATCGACGGAGCTGCCTGTTCCGGGTCGGCATGATCGTGCGCCAGGCGGTTGCCTACGCGGCCGTGACGGGCACCCCGGTTCATCTGCGTCAGGTCCGGGCGCGCCGACCGAATCCGGGACTGCGACGTCAGCACCTCTGCGCGGTCGAGGCGGTCCGCACGCTGGTCGGCGACGGGGGTCCCCCCGCTCGAGCGAAGTCGAGAGTGGGGGAGCTCGAGGGGGCGTCGCTGGGCTCGCAAGAGTTCACATTCCGCCCTGGTGGCGAGGCGCCGCGAGGGCGGTACGCGTTCGATGTGGGCTCGGCCGCATCTCCGCGGTGATCCCGCTGGCTTACAGATCTGGTCGGCTCCTCTGCGACCGGCGTGGACGAGGCGCTGCTCCGGAGGGTGTTCCGGACGCGGCTGGGCTACCCGCAGCGGGCCGGGCCGGTGATCCCGCCTTCCAGGCGGACTTGGATCATTCTTGGCAAGTCGCCGCAGCCTCTCGCTGGTCTTTCGGGCTATCGGCCCTGGCCCGGTTCACAGCGTCCGACCGCAGCCCGGTGGGCTCGACTTTCTCCGCGCCAAGGCGCCCACGCCGGTCCTGCGAGGGCAAGGGATGCTCTGCACCGCGAGACTTTTCAGCCCCCCGGGCGCTGAAAAATCTCCCCAAAACCTATTGACTCGGGACGTATATGGTGCAGGCTAGTCACTAGACCACAACACCGAAAGAGCCATAAAGTCGATGAGGACGTCTAGTCGGCGGAGTGACTTGGACAGGATGTGGTTCAGGCCCCCGGCAAGCCGGCGCGACACCGAGGCAGCAGTGACGACTGAGGCTTCAGGACACGCGCAGCACTACCGGGGACTGTTTTTTGCCCTGGGAGCCTTCGCGCGGGCCTGACTGGCGTGGGCGCCGTCACCGCCGGCAGCGGGGCCCAGCCAGGTCGGGCCGCCCACCCCGGGAGACGACCGCGGCGATCCGCGCCTTTGGCTCGGCGGCCGCCCACAACGCGGCGGCCGCGCCGGTGCTCGCGCCGAAGTATCCGACGGCCAGTCTGCTCCAGCCGGACGGCCAGCCGTCGGCCGGCATCACGACGATCCGCGAAGAACACGATCCGACCTCCTCATTCCGGAGGAACACGGCGGGCAGCGCGATGCCCAGAGCCTCCATCCTCGCCCTTGCGGCGAACGGATGCGCACCGCTGCGGGATGCGCTCTCGCCTTACCTCGGATACGGGGGTGGGACGACCCGCCCCGACTGCGGCGGACGAGGAAGGGGCGCCCGCCGCGACGTGGTCACGGTACGCATCCCGCCCGGGATCGAGGGGGACATCGCACTGCGCATCCCGGGACGCGGCCTGCCCGGCCCCGCCCTGGACGACGTCCCCGGAGACGCCTACGTGGTCGTCCACACCGCCGCCGATCCCCGCTTCTCCCGCAGCGGCGCCGACCTGTGGCGGCGTGAAGTAGTCACCGTGCCCGACGCCGTGCTCGGGATCACCCGGACCATTCCCACGCTCGACGCGCAGCCGGAGGCCAGGCCGGTTGCAGCGGCTCTCTCCTGCACCTGTCACGCTCGGCCAAGACCGGGGCACGCGCGAGCTACTCAGCCGCCAGCGCCTTCACCGGGCCCTTCATGGATGTCTGTGGCAGCGGCTTGTCTTCGTGTTCGTGGTGGGCGCCATCACGAGAACCTTCAAGGACGGTACGAGGCTCGGTGAGTTGCGGGCTACGGGTTCTGCGTGTGCGGGACGGTGATGACCGGGCAGCGTGCGTGGTGCAGTACGCCCTGACTGACGGAGCCCAGCAGCATGCCGGTGAAGCCGCCGTGCCCGCGTGTGCCCACGACCAGGCCGAGGGCGTGTTCGGACGCCTTGGTCAGGACCTGTACCGGGTGGCCCTGCACGACCTCATGGTGCAGGGCCACCTCCGGATGGGCGGCGGTACGCCCGGCAACGGTCTCCGACAGCAGCCGGCGGCACTCCTGGACGGCCGCCTCCTCGTCCAGGACACCGAGCAGCGGCGGGTGCCACACATACAGGGCCCGCAGGACCGCGCCGCGCAGGGCGGCCGCCTCGAAAGCGAAGTCGACGGCGGCTGCGGAGTGTGGGCTGCCGTCGACCCCGACCACGAAGTATGGCGGCTGCTGGGTGATGTGCTCCGCCTCGGGTACGACCACCACGGGGCAGGGGGCGTGGGCGATGAGCGGCAGGGCGACGGCGGCGGAGGTGAACAGCTCGTGGAGAGCACTCAGGTGCCAGGAACCGATCACGACCATGGTGGCGTGCTGCGCCTGCTCACGCAGCACCCACGCGGGATGTCCCTCCGCCAGCAGCCCGGACACCCGCACCCGCGGATGCCGGGACTCGACGAAGGCCACCGCCTCCTCCAGCACGCGATCCCCCATCGCGTGCAGGGCCTCGTTCCGCTCTTCCCAGGACGGCCGACCGCCGGTCGGCCGGTACCCGGGGGTCGGTACGTTCTGTGCGAGGACCAGCAGCAGGGGCAGGCGCCGACGGTCCGCCTCGTCGGCGGCCCAGGCGAGCGCCGTGCGTTTTCCAGGATCGGGGTCGACGCCGGCCACGATCGATTTACGTCCTTGTGCATGCGTCATTGCGGACTCCCGGTGGTTTCTTCGACCGGTACGCGGCCCCGATAGCGGCCGGCGCAGGTGTGGCCACCGCGGTCGACTCCGTCTCTTCCGGCGCTACGGGGCGTCTACAGGCCCTGGGAGAGCAGGAGTTCGTGGGCGAATCGTGCGCCGGGTGCCGCTTCCTCGGGCGGAACGTCCTCGGAGGGTATGTTCTCCAGGCCACGGGCGAGTACCCGTACGGCCTCGGCCAGGGTCGCGACCTGTGCCTCCAGTCGGCTCAGCCGGGCTTCCGGTCCGAGCGTGGCGTTGGGTTCGCCTGGTTGGTTCTGAGCCATGTCGTGCTTCCTTTCGAGGCGGTGACGGGCCGGGCCGTTGCTCGGAGGGGACGATGGCGGCCGGTCATCCACGCGTGCTGACCTCTTCCGGTCGCGAAGAGGTGTCGCTCGATGCCGGGTGCTCCTCGTCGCTCAGCCCGTGCATGCGCAGGTGTGGGGTGTGCTGCGGGTGGAAGCCGAGTACCTGGCTGTAGAAGGAGAGTTCCGCCTCCAGAGCATGAGTGATCCAAGCGATATCTCCGACGGTCAGTGAAGAACGCCACGTCCCGTAAGGAGCCTGATCAGCCATGGGCAAGCACCACCGCTCCGGTCGGCCCCGGCAGCGCGTGCCCTGCCGGTCACTGCTCATAGCCAGTAAACAACGGCTTACCGATGCCCGCAGCGAACAGGACCTTGGGCGTATCGCCGGGCCTGCCGGGTGGCGCGACCGCAGGACGGCGGTGCCCTGACCGCTTAGCCTGGGATCACGCACGAGGGCCTGGCGCTGGGATGGGGCGACCTGGGATCGCCGTGAGCGGGCTGCGATGCCCGTGATCCTGGCGGGCTCTGGCGGGGCGAGGAGGCGTTGATGAGCGCGGGTGTTGTGGCGGGTACGGCTCATCGAGCACTTGCCGAGGCTGTCGCGGCGGCGCTGGGCACTGCGCCGGTGTCCTGCGAGCTGGAGCGGTTCCCGGATGGTGAACTGCGGCCCGATGTCGGCCAGGTGCGAGGCGAGGACGTGTATGTCGTTCAGCCCACGGGGCCTGCGGTGAACGAGCACCTGATCGAGTTGCTCCTGCTGCTCGATGCCTGCCACCGAGGTGGTGCCGACCGACTCACCGCCGTCGTGCCGTACTTCGGCTATGCCCGGCAGGACCGCCGCACACGGGCAGGCCAGCCGGAGTCGGGCACGCGTGTGCAGGCCGAGGAACTGGTCGGTGATGTCGCAGGCCGGCCCACGGTCATCGTGGACGACATGATCAGTACGGGAGCGACGGTGGAAGCGGCGGTGCGCGTCCTGCTCTCCTGCGGGGCCGCTCCGGACATCACCGTTGCCGCGACCCACGGCCTCCTGGCGGGAGACGCCCGGGACCGGCTCGCACAGCTCCCGCTCCGCCGCGTGCTCGTCACCGACACGCTCGCCACAGGGCAGACGCAGGCGCTGCCGCTCCAGGTACGGTCCGTGGCCCCGCTGCTCGCCGACGCCATCAACCGCCTGCACAACAGCGAGCCCCTGGACGCTCTGCTGATGCGCTCCTGAATCTGCAGCAGAACGCCGCAGTTCCCGCGGACAGGCAGGAGCACCCTTGGTCGGCCACCGATCACTCGAGCGAAGGGATGCCCGCCTCCGGCGCCGTCACGAGGCATGCCCGTGGACTACTCCGACACCGGATTTCGAGGGACAGGCCCGCCAGAGCCGCGCCGGAGAACTCGCCAAACACCTGCGAGTGCACGATGCCCAGCCGGGCGCGGGCGAGCACGCACACCGGCAGCTCGTTCACCATGGGCATGTGGAGTGGTGTTGTCTGATCGGGCGGTTGACGCTGTCGGCACGTACCGAGGCCGTGGAGCCCGAGAGCCTGATCAGGCCGTCGGCTGGAGGAGGAGGGCGCGGATGTCGTGCGGGATTTGTTCCAGTGCCGCCTCCAGGTGTCCGGGCGAGACGTGCTCACGTACGACGGCGGTGACCGCGGGAGCGATCCGGGGCACTTCCTCGGCGGTGACCTTCGCTTCCTGGACGAAGCGGTTGACGTAGCCCTCGCGGTCGTACTTGACCGGTACGACGCTGGGGTCCCAGCCGTCGTAGTAGGCGCCCCGCAGCAGATCGGGAAGTTGGGCGGCGAAGTGGGCGGCCACGTCGACGGTGAGCCGGTCGCGGAACGTGTGCAGCCAGGTGCGCAGGACCCGGTGGGCGAGGTGGCGGTCCTCGGTTTCCAGGGCCTCCGACACCGCTTTCAGCCAGATGTTCGCGGTGTGGATGGCGTGTTCGAAGTCGTGTGGGTGTGTCGGGGGCACAGGTTTTCCCCTTTCCGATCCGTCCGTGGCACCCGTGCGCTAGCGGGACTGCCGCGCCTTCGCGCGGGTGGTGTGTCAGCTCTGAGAACGGACAGCTCATGCAGAAGTGGTGAGGGCGCGGGCGGCACTGGCCCGAAGGCGTGCCACAGGCGCAGCACAAGGGTGCACGTGGTGGCTTCTCAGGCCCTGACCTATCGGCTCCATGCTAGGGCGGACGGAAGAGGTTGGCAGCCGCACCACTCCACGACATCGCCGGGGCCGCATGCTGAGGCCGTCGGGTCCGTCGCGGCAAGGTGCGCCGCCGGAGGAGCCGCCCGAGCATGGTCTTGTGCCTGTCCGTACGGCCGGGCGATCACGCGATGCCTCGGGCACGGGACCCGAATCACGCGGTGGGGTCGCCCTGCGGTGCAGGGAGGGAGAGCCGTGGGCCGCTATGCGCGTGTCGTGGTCAAGATCAGTGGGGAGGCGTTCGCCGGGTCGGCCGGGGCGGGGACCGATCCGGCCTGCCTGGCTGGGCTGGCGGACGAGGTCGCCGCGGTGCATGACCTGGGTGTGCAGACCGCGGTGGTCGTCGGAGGAGGCAACCTCTTCCGGGGGCGGCTGGCCGGGAGCTGGGGGATCGGACGGGCCGAGGCGTCTGACATCGGCATGCTCGGCACGGTGATGAACGCCCTGATGCTGCGGGGTGCGCTGACCGCCCGCGGGGAACCGGACGTGCGGGTGATGACGGCCGTCCCGATGCAGAGCATCGCCGAGCCGTTCGTCCGGCTGCGCGCGGACCGGCACCTGCGGCGCGGCCGGATCGTGCTGCTGGCCGGGGGCACCGGTCAGCCGTATGTCACCGCCGACTACGCCGCGGTGCAGAGGTCCCTGGAGCTGTCGGCCGATGCGCTGCTGGTCGCCAAGCGTGGCGTCGACGGCGTGTACGACAGCGATCCGAAGACGCATCCGGACGCGAAGCGGTACGTGCATCTCACCTACCGGGAGGCGTTGGAACGGAGGGTGAGGGTGATGGACACATCTGCCTTTGTCCTGGCCGAGGAGCAGGGGCTGCTCATGCATGTCTTCGATGTCGCGGCGGCGGGTGCCATGGCGGCGATCTGCGAAGGGCGCGACATCGGCACGCGCATAACACCCGATTGACATGCGGCAGCACTCGTTCGGTTCGTTCGGCATCGGCGCGTGGGCGCCGCCGCATCGCCCGCGTTTGCCGATGTCGTCCCGGCGTGGGCGGAGCCCCGGTCGGCGGGTACGGTGGCGCGGGTTCAGCGGCGTGCGAGGCGGCGGTGGGTGATGCGTGCGGTGCGGGCGCGCTGCTTCGGCTCCCAGACGGCTGGTCTTGTCGGCCTCGTAGTCGGCGAAGTTGCCCTCGTACCAGAACCAGTCGGCGCCCCCTTCCCTTCCCAGGCCAGGATGTGGGTGGCGGTGCGGTCCAGGAACCAGCGGTCGTGAGCGGTGACCATGACGCAACCGGGGAAGTCGAGCAGCGCGTTCTCCAGCGAGGCCAGGCTCTCCACGTCGAGGTCATTGGTCGGCTCGTCGAGCAGGAGCAGGTTTCCGCCCTGCTTGAGGGTCAGGGCGAGGTTGAGCCGGCTCTGCTCGCCGCCCGACAGCACGCCGACCGGCTTTTGCTGGTCGGGTCCTTTGAAGCCGAACGTCACCACGTAGGCGCGCGAGGGAATATCGCCGTCCGTGACGCGGATGTGGTCCAGCCCGTCCGACACCGTCTCCCACACAGTCCGGTCCGGACGCAGGCCCGCGCGCGCCTGGTCGACGTACGCGATCCGCACACTCTCGCCGACGCGCAGCCGGCCGGCGTCGGGCTGCTCCTGTCCGACGATCACCGGAACAGGGTCGTCTTGCCGACGCCGTTGGGGCCGAGGATCCCGACGATGCCGCCGCGCGGCAGCGTGAACGACAGGTTCTCGACGGGGACTGCCGCCAGCCCCGGCCTGCCGCCTGCCTGGTGTGAGATTCGCTCCGTCGACGAAGAGTGCGAGCTGATGCCCGGAGCCTCAGCGGGGCCTTGCGGCCTTGGCTTGGCTTGTGGTGTGGGCTCGTCGGCAACCATCACCGGGCGACCGTATGACGGCTGCGCGCCGGGGCTGTCCGTGTCCTCCAGGCGAAATTCCGCCTGGAGGACGTCAGGACGGTGACTCATCGCCCGATTCGCCAGGTGGGGTGGGGGCGCGCAGCATGGGAATTGACCCGATTGCCGTCGCTTCGCGGAGGTGAACCGCGATGACTCTGCCCGTACACCACCGGCACGGCCGACTCCTGGAACGACCCTTCCCCGCCCTGGGCTGGGGTGAGCCGATCAGCGCCGAGTTCGACGACCTCTTCGAGCGGATGAACCGCTTCCTGGAGGCCGCCGCCGGCACCGCGCCCGCCGCCATGGCCTTCTCGCCCCTGGCCGAACTGCGCGAGACGGACGACGCCTACGTGGTCGAGACCGAACTGCCCGGGGTCAAGCGCGAGGACATCGACGTCGAGATCAGCGAGCGGGAACTGTGCATCGCCGCAGAGTACAAGGAACACGCACGCGAGGGCGTCCTGCGGCGCAGTACCCGGCGCACGGGCCGCTGCGAGTACCGGGCCCTGCTGCCCGCCGACGTCAAGGCCGAGGAGATCACCGCGACGCTGACCGACGGAGTGCTGACCGTCACCGTCCCCAAGACCCAGGCGGCCAAGCCCAAGCACATCGAGATCACCCAAGCCTGAAGCCGCCCCACCGGCGCGGCGGTGTCCCTGGGTGGTGTCCGGTGCCCGGGACTCGCAGCCGGCCTCCGTGATCGTCAGCAACGCGGTGGTCGGCGGCCTCGCCGTCGTCTTCGCCGTCACCACAGGGGTTTTGGGGCTGCGGGCCAAGCGTCGGACCTGACGTCCGTTCGTCTGTTGTCCGTTGGTGGGGCCGAGTCGGTCTGCTCGGCCCCACCACAGTCGTCGCGCCCGAACCCACCCCCACTGCGGCAGCCCGGCACCGACATGCTCGGTCAGCACCGGCGTGGTCTCGGCCCTGCACCGCGACATCGAGGTGAGCAGCGACGACCTGCCCGAGAGCCTGTCCGGTCAGGACCGGTCCGCGCAGCCCCGGCATGCCATCAAGGACGCGATTCAGGGGCGGCGGCTTCGGCCGTCCCTCAGCCCTTGAGCACACCCAGCGGTACGAGGCGGGCGACCAGACGGCCCAGGTTGTCGTGCTCGGCTGCGGCGACGACGGCGTCGACGTCCTTGTACGCCTCCGGGGCCTCCTCGGTGACGCTGCGCCAGGACGTCGGCCGCACCGCCACGCCCGCGCCGACCAGCTCCCTGCGCAGATGCTGGGCGGTGATCTCACGCAGGGCGCGGTGCCGGCTCCAGACGCGGCCCGCGCCGTGGCAGCAGGAGTCGAACGCCTCGTTGCCAGTGACGCCGGTCATCACGTAGGAGGCGGTGCCCATGGTGCCGGGCACGAACACCGGCTGGCCGTACAGGCGCAGGGCGTCCGGCAGGTCGGGGTGGCCCGGCGGCAGGGCCCGGGTGGCGCCCTTGCGGTGCACGCACAGTTGCCGGGCGGCGCCGTCTTCGGTGTGGCGTTCCAGTTTGGCGAGGTTGTGCGAGACGTCGTAGAGCAGGTCCAGGCCCGCGCCCGTGGCGTCGCGGAATGCGTTGCGGGCAGCGTCGGCCAGCAGCTGGCGGTTGGCGCGGGCGAAGTTCGCGGCCGCGGCCATGGCGCCCAGGTAGGCGTGGCCCTCGGGTGAGTCGACGGGCACGCAGGCCAGCTGCCGATCGGGCACCTCGATGCCGTAGCGGCGCATCACCGTGTCCATCGTGCGGACATGGTCGGTACAGATTTGGTGGCCCAGGCCGCGCGATCCGCAGTGGATCATGACGCACACCAGGCCGGGCCGCAGGCCGAACGCCCGCGCGCATGTCTCGTCGTAGACCGCGTCGACGGCCTGGACCTCCAGGAAGTGGTTGGCCGAGCCCAGGCTGCCGACCTGCCCGGCACCTCGGTCCAGCGCGCGTTCGCTGACCTGGGTGATGTCGGCGTTGTCCACGGCTCCGCCGTCCTCGCACCGTTCCAGGTCTCGCGGCACATCCCCGTGGCCCTGTTCGACCGCGTACCGGGCGCCGCCGCGCAGGATCTCGTGCAGCTGCGCCCGGCCCGCCAGGTGCCACAGGCCGCCGCGCCCGAGCCCGCGCGGGATCAGCCCGTCCAGCCGGTCCATCAGCACGGGCAGCTTCAGCGCCAGGGCGTCACGGTCCACGTGCGCGGTGAGCAGGCGCACCCCGCAGGAGATGTCGAAGCCCACCCCGCCCGGCGAGATGACCCCTCTGCGGGCGACGTCGGTGGCGGCCACGCCGCCGATCGGGAAGCCGTAGCCCCAGTGGATGTCGGGCATGGCGTAGGAGGCGCGGACGATGCCCGGGAGCGTGGCCACATTGGCGACCTGCTGCAGGGCCTGGTCGCCGGGCTCGTCCGGCAGCAGCTCGCGCGGGGCGAAGACGACGCCCGGGACCCGCATGGCACCGGTCCGCTGAATCCGGAACCGCCAAGGTCCGTCCGCCACCAGTTCGATGTCCATCCCGGTGTCACCTCCTCGACCGAGGCGTCCCGGCACCGGACGCCGGGACGGGCGTCACACATCCAGCGTCACCCGGCAGGCCCATCCGTGCGACCCCCGGGCCAGCTCCAGCCCGTGCAGCGCGACCGCCTTGGGCACGGCCCCGGTCTGCGTCACCGCCCGACTGTCGACCATCGTGAAACACACGCGCACCCCGCGCGGCGCCGGTGTGACGGTGACGTCGGCGGGCAGTTCGCCCGCGGCGTCCATGCGGTAGATGACCTCCTCGAGCACGGCGGCGACGATGCGTCCGTCGTCCTCGGCGGTCACCACGCACTCCCGGGCGGCACCAGAAGCGGCCGCCGACAGGTCGGCGAAGCTGCCGACCATGCCCCGCACCGCCTCGGCGATGCACTCCTCCCGCGTCGGCGCCCACGCCTCGAGGCGCAGGTCGCCGGTGTGCGGCAGGCTCCGATGACCGCGCGGGGACGGCCTGGGCTCGGCACCGGTCACCAGGGGTACCTCCCAAGCGTGGTCGGTTGCGCGGACACGTCCGTTGTAGCGGCATTCCCTCCGAGGCGCGCGCCGGAGACAGGGCACGACAAGCGGCGCTCTTGGGTGCGGTGCCCAGGGGTGTCAGTGGTCGGCGGTGCGAATGACGACCACGGGGCAGGTGGCGTGGTGGACCCAGTGCTGGCTGACCGAGCCGAGGAGCATCCCGGCGAAGGCGCCGTGCCCGTGGCTGCCGACGACCAGGAGGTCGGCGTCGCGGGCCGCCTCGATCAGCGTCGGCTCGGGGCGGCCCGCCACGATCTGCGGGGTGCCCCGGATGCCGGGGCACTCACCCAGGACCTCCGCCACGGTCCGCTGCAGGTCCTGGCGGGCCTGCCCCTCGAAGTCGGCGTCGGATCAGCCCACGGGCATGCCGTAGGTGGCCGGCAGCCGCCAGGCGTGCACCGGATGCAGCTCCGCGCCCGTCAGCTTCGCCTGGCCGGCGTGTCGAGGGTTTTCAACTTCGCGGTGGTGCAGGGCCGGGCCGACGTCGAGGGCGTCCGACTGCCCTGCGCGGGCTCGGGGGTTCTGGGCGGCCTGGCACCGGGACCCTCTCGTCAGCCGCGCCGTGGCTCGCGTACCACGGCGATCTCTCCCGGTGCCAGCGTCACCGAACCCGGCGCCGCCTTGCCGGTGAGAAGTTCGACCGCGTCCTCGGCGACGGGTACCGCCGCGCCGTGGCCCCCGTGGTCGATGAGGAACAGGTAGTCCGCGGACGGGGATCGGCGGCGCACCACCTCGACGCCCTCAGGCGCCGTGCGGACCGGTTCCACTCCGGCCTCGGTGTACACCGTGGTGAGGAGGGATGCGAGGGTGGCCGGGTCCGGGTGCGTGGCCAGGTACCAGGCCGTGCCCTCGCCGTACGCGTTCCGGGTCGCGGCGGGTATGCCCGCCATCACCCCGTCGGTGTACGTCGTCACCGCCTCCGCTCCCGCCAGGCGCAGGCGTTCCGACCACAGTGTGCCCGTACCGCCCCCGCTGAGTCCGATCGTCTCACTGGGCTGGAGCGGGAAGTACTCGTCCGAACTGACGCCCAGCACCTCGCGGAACGCTCCGGGGTAACCCCCCAGCCGGACATGGCAGTTCTGGTCGACGGCTCCGCTGTGGAAGCCGACCGCGAGCGTGCCGCCCCGCTCCGTGAAACCCGCCAGGTTCGCCGCGCCCTCGTCGTCGACCAGGTACAGGCCCGGAACCAGGATCAGACGGTACGGCGACAGGTCCGCGTCCGGGCGTACGAAGTCCACGGCGACGCTCGCCCGCCACAGAGGCTCGTACCAGGAGCGCACCAGGTCCACATAGCGCAGTTCGCTGTTGGGCTGGGCGGGGAACTCCAGGGCCCAACGGGCGTTCCAGTCCCAGGCGATGGCGACCTCGGCCGGGCCCGTACTTCCGCGCACCTCGGCCAGCGCCCCGAGGTCGGTGCCCAGCCGGACCACGTCCCGCCAGATCTGGCTGTCGGTACCCGCGTGCGGAACCATCGCCGAGTGCCACTGTTCGGCGCCGGCCTTCGACGCCCGCCACTGGAAGAAGGCGATGCCGTCCGCGCCGTGGGCCACGTGTGCGAGGGCGTTGCGTCGCAACTCCCCGGGCCGTTTTGGTCGGTTGACAGTGTGCCAGTTCAGCGCGCCGGTGGAGTGCTCCATCAGGAACCAGGGGCCGCCCGCCAGCGACCGCATCAGATCGCTGCTCAGCGCGATCTCGATCTCCGGCTCGGGGTCGGTGGACATCGTGTAGTGGTCGTTCGCCACCACGTCCAGCTCAGGGGCCCAGCGCCAGTAGTCCAGCGCGTCGGTGATCGCCATGAAGTTGGTGGTGACGGGAGTGGCGGGCGTCGCCTCCCGCACCACGTCACGCTCCGCCTTGTAGAGCGACAGTAGTTCGTCCGAGCTGAAGCGGCGCCAGTCCAGGAGATGGGACGGGTTGGGGCCGGCGCCGCTCGCCCGCGGGGGCAGGATCTCGTCCCAGTCGTAGTACCACTGGCCCCAGAAGGTGGTGCCCCAGGCGTCGTTCAGCGCCGCCAGGTCATCGGCATACTTCGTACGCAGCCAGGCCCGGAACGCCGCCGCGCTGGTGTCGCAGTAGCAGGCGCTGTTGTGGCAGCCGTACTCGTTGTGGATGTGCCACATCGCCAGCGCCGGGTGGTCGGCGTACCGCGCGGCGAGCGCGCCCGTGATGCGCAGGGCGGCCTCGCGGTAGGCGGGGCTCGACGGGCAGAACGTCTGGCGGCTGCCGTACGACAGCCGGCGGCCGTCCTTGTCGACCGGCAGCGCCTCCGGGTGGGCGCGGTAGAGCCATGCCGGGGGTGCCGCGGTCGGCGTGGCGAGGTCGGCGGCGATGCCGTTCTCGTGCAGCAGCCCGAGGATCCGGTCCAGCAGGGAGAAGTCGTACGTGCCCTCCGAGGGCTCCAGCAGGGCCCAGGAGAAGATGCCGACGCTGACGAAGTTGACGCCGGCCTCGCGCATGAGGCGCATGTCCTCGGCCCACACATCCTCGGGCCACTGTTCGGGGTTGTAGTCGGCGCCATAGGCGATGCCGGGGACGGAGAGGACGGGGTGCGTGGTCACTGTGCGGCTCCGGGATGGGCAGAGTTGGTCACTTGAGTCCGGATGTGGCGGTGCTGGTGATGAAGCCGCGCTGCAGGATCAGGAACAGGACCAGCGAGGGCACGATGTACAGGATGGCGCCCGCTCCGACGACGGTGTAGAGCCCGGTTCCGTGCTCGTTGACGTAACCGGTGGCCATCTTCACCGCGAGCGTGGTGCGGTCGTCGTCCAGCAGCAGGGCGGGGGAGATGTAGTCGCCCCAGCTCCAGCCGAAGGAGAGGACCAGGCTGGTGGCGATGACGGGCCAGGACTGCGGGAGGAAGATCCGCCAGAAGATGCGGATCTGTCCGCAGCCGTCGATGATCGCCGCCTCCTCCAGTTCCTTGGGCATGTTGGTGAAGAACTGCCGGAAGAGGAAGATCAGGTACGGTGCTCCGCACAGCCCCCACAGCACCCACGGCACATAGGTGTTGACCAGGCCGGCTTTGGCGAACAGCAGGTAGGTCGGGATGAGGGTGATGATCTGCGGAGTCATCATCGTGGACAGCATGAGCCCGAAGACGATCCGTTTGCCGGGCCCGCTCAGCCGGGCGAAGCCGTAGCCGGCCCAGGCAGAGGCCAGGGTGATCAGCACCGAGTAGATGCCGGCGATCGTCAGCGAGTTGCGGGCGTAGCCGAAGAAGTCGAAGAGGGTCAGGGCCAGGTGGAAGTTCTCCAGGGTCGGGTGGTGCGGCCACCAGTGGATGGGCACCGCGCGGAGTTCGGAGGGGTCCTTGAACGCGCTGATCAGGAGCCAGCCGAAGGGGCTGAGCATGAGCACCAGGATCGCGACCAGGAGCATGTAGACGACTTTGCGTCGGGCCAGGACCATCAGTTGTCTCCGATCGTCCGGGGCTTGGTCTGTGTCTGCTCGGGATCCACGGAGTAGAAGACCACGCTCCTGCTCACCTTGAAGACGAGGAAGGTGACGGCCATGACGAACGCGAAGAGCACCCACAGCAGCGCGGAGGCGTAGCCGTAGCGGCCGTTGGAGAAGTACTGCGTGAAGACGTTGATCATGATCAGCTGGTTGCTCTGGGGTACGGCCGTCACCCCCTTGGGTGAAGGATCGACCGCGATGAGGAGCGGCAGGAAACTCTGCAGCGTGGCGATGATCTGGGTGACCAGCTGGAAGAACAGCACGGGGGACAGGAGGGGCAGGGTGATCCGGGTGAAGGACTGCCACCAGCTCGCCCCGTCCACCCGCGCGGCGTCGAGCAGCTCCGCGGGGATGTCCTGGAGTCCCGCCAACGAGATGATCATGACGTTCCCGCAGCCCCACACGGTCAGCGTGATCAGCACCCAGCGGGCGTACGGATCCTGCAGCCAGGCGAGCCCGTTGACGTCGAGGATGTCCAGCAGGCCGTTGGCCGAACCCGAGTCACGGTCGAAGATCAGCTTGAAGGTGAGGGCGGCCCCGACCGGTGGCACCACAGCCGGCAGATAGACCAGCGTGCGGAACACGCCCCGGGCGCGGATCGGCTGGTTGAGCAGCACCGCGAGGAGCAGTCCCGCCGCGATCGTCAGCGGCACCGTGATCGCGGCGAACACACCGGTGCGGGCCAGCGACGCCAGTGTGTCCGGGTCGGAGAAGACCTCCCGGTAGTTGGCCAGTCCGACGAAGCGGGCGTTCGGGGACAGGCCGTCGGAGTTCGTGAAGCTCAGCCACAGCGCGTAGCCCAGCGGGAAGACCGTCATACCGAGGAAACCCAGCAACCAGGGGCCGGCGAACACGTAGAACGCCCCGGCCCGGCGGGCCCGCAGTGAGCGGGGACGGCGCGCTCGCGTCGAGCCGGGCCGGGCGAAGGCCGCCCGCATCGGCGAACGCGCCTCCGGTCCGGCGAGCTGATCGGTGCTCACCCCACCAGCTCCTTGCCCCGCGCGAGCTGTTCGTTGACCCGGGAGTTGAGCGTGTCGGCGATCTTCCCGGCCGATGCGCCGGCCTTGATCGCGTCCGGCAACACCTTGGTGAGCACCGCGTTGAGGGCGTCCACCTGGGCGTAAGGGCTGACGGGCAGCACCGAGAAGTAGGCCAGCTCCCGTTGCTGGACCGCGTAGGACTGCTTGTGGAACGCGGTGTCCTGTGGCATCTTCGAGCGCAGCGAGTTCAGGGAGGGGATGCCCCAGCCGGTGGTCGCGCGGTCCTGGGCGCTCTTGCTGCCGAAGTACCACTCGAAGTACTTCCAGGCGGCGTCCTTGTTCTTGGCCTCCTTGGGGATCCAGTAGCCGGTGCCGCTGAAGCAGGGGCTGATGCGGTGGCTGCCGAGCTGTGGTGCGGGGGCGAAGCGCGAGACCTCGGCGATCTTGGCGTCGCCGCCGATCGTCCCGCCGAACCAGTAGCCGTCGTTGGCCATCGCCATACGGTTGGCCTGGTAGGTGGGCCAGTCCCAGCCGTCCGGGTTGGGGTTGACGACGCTCGGGCCGATGTCGGCCTTCGCGTAGTCCAGGTACCACTGCAGTGCCTTGAGCGCTTCGGGTGAGGAGAAGTCCACCGTCGCCAGGTCCTCGGCGAACAGGCTCCCGCCGGCCGACGCGGCCATCCACATGACCTGGGTGAGGGGGCCGCCCAGAGGTGTGCCACTGAGGCCGTACACCTTCACCTTGCCGAGCCGGCGCTTGACCAGGCGCTTGCCGAGGTCCAGCCACTCGTCGCAGGACAACGGTTCGGTGTCGCTGGGGAGTTCCAGCTTGGCCGCCTCGAACATGTCGGTGCGGTACCAGAACATGCAGTCCTGCGAGTAGTCCTTGGCCATGCCGTAGCGGGGGCCGGTGCCCTGCTTCTTTGTCGTGCGGTCGTAGCGCCACACGTCGTTGGCCGGGGCGAGGTCGGAGGGCTTGAGCGCGTCGCTCTTGGCGAAGTACGAATCCAGGTCGGCCATCAGCCCGCGCGCGGCGAAGTAGGGCACGTCCGTCGCGCCGACGCCGCGGACCACGTCCGGCGGGTTCTTGCTGGCCAGCATGGCGTTGAGCTTGGTGACGTCGTACGTGACGATCTCGAGGTTCATGCCGAGGACCCGCTCGGCATTCTGCTTGTCCTTCTTGGTCCAGGGGGTGTCCATGACGGTGAGCGTGTCCTTGGCGCCCTTGGCGCCGTTCCCGGAGTCGACGGAGGCGGCACAACCGGGCAGGACGGCGGCGGAGAGAGCGGCGCCGGCGGAGGCGGCCAGGAAGCGGCGCCGGTCGAGGGAGCCTCTGGATGAAACGGGCATGACGGCGAAGCCTTTCTCGTACGGGGTGGATGCGGGGATGTGCGGGAGAGGGGTGCGGCCGCGCAGGAAGGCGCAAGGGGCGGGCAGGGAAAAGGAGCCTGGTGTGCACCCGGCCGTGGTGGACGGCTTTCGGGCAGGAACGCGGGCGGCACCGCCCGCACGGTGGGTGGCGAGCGTTGAGGGTCCGGTACTTCGGCCGTGCGGTGTCACGCCCCGAAACACCCACGTGTAGAAACCGGTTACAGAAAACTTCGGCGAACGCTAGGGCGGGCTCCTGGGCAGTGTCAAGAGGTTGGAACGCCCCGTATCCAAAGGTCCGACCGTAGGACGACGTCGTCGTCGCAAAGGGCTTGATGCAGCCCTCTTGACTCCCCAGGCGGGGCGGTGGCAGGTTTTTGTAACGCTACAAGAAACCGGTTGCTACACGTTTGCCACGCCTCGAACGAAACCGCCACGGGCGGGTGATGCCGCAGCACCCCTGCTCGCGCCCCGCGTCAGAACGCCCGCTCAGGCCCACCTCATCCAGATCCAGCAGGAGTACCCCTGTGCCCCACGCCACCGCGGTCATCAACCTCGACATCGAGGGCCCGACGATCAGCCGCCATCTCTACGGCCACTTCGCCGAGCATCTCGGCCGCTGCGTCTACGGCGGCTTCTGGGTCGGGGAGGACTCGCCGATACCCAACGAAGGAGGCATCCGGCTCGACGTCGTCCAGGCGCTGCGGGCCCTGAACATCCCCAACCTGCGCTGGCCGGGCGGCTGTTTCGCCGACGAGTACCACTGGAAGGACGGCATCGGGCCCCGCGACCGGCGGCCCCGTATGGTCAACACCCACTGGGGCGACGTCGAGGAGAACAACCACTTCGGCACCCACGAGTTCATGGCCCTGTGCGAACTCCTCGGCGCCGAGCCCTACATCAGCGGCAACGTCGGCTCCGGCACCGTCCAGGAGATGAGCGAGTGGGTCGAGTACCTCACCCGTGACGGCGACAGCCCCATGGCCAGGCTGCGCCGGGCCAACGGCCGCGACGAGCCGTGGCGGGTGAAGTTCTGGGGCATCGGCAACGAGACCTGGGGCTGCGGCGGCAACATGCGCGCCGAGTACTCCGCCGACCTGGCCCGCCAGTACGCCACGTACTGCCGTGACCACGGCGACAACAAGCTCTACCGCATCGCCTCGGGCGCCTCCGACGACGACTACAAGTGGACCGAGACGCTGATGCAGCAGATCAGCTGCTTCGGCTGCGAGGCCACCCCGAAGAACTTCTTCCAGGGCCTGTCCGTGCACTACTACACGATCGCCGGCCCCTGGGAGAGCAAGGGCAACGCCACCGACTTCGACACCGACGACTACTACCGGACCATGGTCGCCGCCCGCCGCATCGACACCATCCTCACCGGCCACTCAACCGTCATGGACATCTACGACCGTGGCCGTACGGTCGGCCTGGTCCTTGACGAGTGGGGCACCTGGTGGGACGTCGAGCCGGGCACCAACCCCGGGTTCCTGTTCCAGCAGAACTCGCTGCGCGACGCGCTGGTCGCCTCCACTCACTTCGACATCTTCCACAAGCACGCCGCACGCCTGCACATGGCCAACATCGCCCAGACCGTCAACGTCCTTCAGGCGATGCTCCTCACCGACGGCGACTCACTCGTACTGACCCCGACCTACCACGTCTTCGAGATGAACAAGGGCCACCAGGACGCCACCTCGCTCACCGTCCACCTGAGCGGAGACGACGCCCGACGCACCGTCGGCGACACGGAGCTGGAGACCCTGTCCGCCTCCGCCAGCGTCAAGGACGGGACGGTGCTCATCTCGCTGTCCAACCTCGACGCCGAGGAGAGCGCCGAGGTGACGCTCGACCTGCGGGGCCGCTCCATCGGCGAGCCGACCGCCCGCATCCTGACGGCCGACCGCCTCCAGGACCACAACACCCCCAGCACCCCGGAAGCCGTCAGCCCACGCCCCTTCGACGACCTCAAGAAGACCGACCGGGGGCTCGCCCTGACGCTGCCGCCCCACTCGTTCGTCACCGTCCGGGCCCCGCTGGGCTGACCCGACCCTCACTGTTCCCCGCCGGTTGGCCGGGTCGGCCGTGCACCGTGCCCCCCGACCTCCAGCGGTCTGTTCCCACCCCGCACCACCCTGACAAGGAGCCGCAGCACATGAGCACGAACCTGACCCGACGCAGAACCCTCCAGGCCGCCGGAGCCGCCGCCCTCGCCGCCGGCCTCTACTCCATGACCGCCGGGGCCGCCCGCGCCGAGGACACGGCGGCCGGCGCGGACAACTCCGCGCCCCGGCTGGTCACCTACCCGCGGCCGGCCCTCGTGGCGACCAACACCAGCTTCAAGGTGCGGGTGCGCACCGCCCCCGACGGCGAGTGGCAGACCCTCGACATCTACCTGGCGCGGGCGAAGCAGATCAACGCCACCACCGGCTCCGGTCCGGTCTTCCCTTCGTCGATGGTGTACTTCGACTTCCAGGGCTCCGTGGAGCTGGAGGTCACCTACCTCAAGGGCGGCACCACCAAGGCGCGGGTACGGCCGGACTCCCTCGGCATCACGCCCGAACTCCTCGGCGACACCCTGCGGTTCACCCTCGACGAGCCGAAGGACGTCGTCGTCCAGATCAACGACGAGGTCTTCGACTGCCTGCACGTCATCACCAACCACATCGACCCGAACCCGCCGGCCGCCGACGACCCGGACGTCATCTACTTCGGCCTCGGCCTGCACACGGTCGACGGCGGCATCCTCAACGTCCCCAGCGGCAAGACCGTCTACCTGGCGGGCGGCGCCGTCCTCAACGCGCAGGTCGACTTCACCGAAGTCGAGAAGGCCTCTCTCCGGGGCTCCGGCGTGGTGCAGCCCGTGAGCAGGGATATCGGCAGCGTCCACATCCACCACAGCAAGAACATCCGCGTCGAGGGCGTCATCCTGCTCGGGTGTGGCCTGGGCCATGGGATGTCCGAGAACACCATGATCAAGAAGGCCCGGGTGTTCACCTGGGGGCAGTGGGGCGACGGCTTCCCCGTCTACTGCTCGAAGAACGTCACCTTCGAAGGCTGCTTCGTGCGCAGCTCCGACGACAGCTTCTCCATCTACGCCCACCGCGACCAGTGGTACGGCGGCACCAGCGACGTCACCATCCAGAACACCACCATCTGGGCGGACGTCGCGCACCCGATCCAGGTCGGCACGCACGGCAACAGCGACACACCGGAGATGATCGAGAACCTCGTCATCAAGAACGTCGACATCCTCGACCACCGCGAGCCCCAGATGGACTACCAGGGCTGCATCTCCCTCAACGCCGGCGATTCCAACCTCATCAAGAACGTCCAGGTCGAGGACGTCCGCGTCGAGGACTTCCGCTGGGGCCAGCTGGTCAACATGCGGGTCATGTTCAACACGAAGTACAACACCTCGGCCGGCCGCGGCATCGAGGACGTCTACATCAAGAACCTCACCTACACCGGCACCCACGCCAACTCGTCGCTGCTCCTGGGCTACGACGCCGACCACGCCATCAAGAACGTCACCTTCGAGAACCTCGTGGTCAACGGGCTGGTCATCGCCGACTCGATGCGCAAGCCGCGCTGGTTCAAGACCACCGACATGGTGCAGTGGTACGCCAACGAGCACGTGATCAACCTCAAGTTCCTCACCACCGCCGAGGCCGCGGCCATCGCCGCCTCCTGATCGCCCTCGCGGGCCCTGGGCCCACGCCCCCTGTGCGGAGAGCAGGCCGCAACCGCCGGTGTTCGGCCTGCTCCGTCCCGACCACCCGGCACGCGGCGGGTCGTACGTGAGCGGGCCCAAGCCCACCACCATGCCAAGAGGAGCCGGAACCCCTATGACCGACCCGCTGACGACCTTCGGCCCGGGTGAGGGCCGCAGACCCCCGAGGGCCGCGTTCCGCTCGGACGCCCCCCGGCTGATCCTGGACGGCGACTGGAGGTTCCGGCTGTCGCCGTCCACCGCCGAGGCGCCGGCGGGCATCGAACGGCCGGACTTCGACGACTCCGGATGGGACGAGCTGCCCGTCCCCGCCCACTGGCAGTTGCACGGTCACGGTGCCCCGATCTACACGAACATCTCCTATCCCTTCCCCCTCGATCCCCCGTACGTCCCGGACGACAACCCCACCGGTGACTACCGCCGAGCCTTCGACCTTCCCGACGAGTGGAGCGATCTCGGAGCGGTCCTGCGCTTCGACGGGGTGGACTCCTGCTTCACCGCCTGGCTCAACGGGCAGGAACTGGGGTGGTCCACCGGCAGTCGGCTGCCCACCGAGTTCGACGTCACCGGGATCGCCCGTCCGGGCCGCAACGTCCTCGCGGTCCGCGTCCACCAGTGGTCTCCGGGCAGCTACCTGGAAGACCAGGACATGTGGTGGCTCTCCGGCATCTTCCGCTCGGTCACGCTTCTGGCCCGTCCGCTGGGAGCGCTCGACGACTTCTTCGTGCACGCCGACTTCGACCACACCACAGGTAGCGGCACCCTGCGCGTCGACACCTCCGCACCCGCCCGGCTGACCGTCGAGGAGCTCGGCCTGCGGGACGTCCCCGCCCAGGGGCCGTACGACCTCGCGGCGGTCGAGCCCTGGACGGCCGAGATTCCCCGGCTGTACGCAGGTGAGCTGCGGGCCGGGGGAGAGACGGTCCCCCTGCGCTTCGGCTTCCGCACCGTCGCCGTCGAGGACGGGCTGCTGAAGGTCAACGGCCGGCCCGTCCTGCTGCGGGGTGTCAACCGGCACGAATTCCACCCCGACCACGGGCGCGTTCTCGATGAGGCGACCATGCGCGAGGACATCGTGCTGATGAAGCGCCACAACATCAACGCGGTCCGCACCAGCCACTACCCACCGGACAGCCGGTTCCTGGAACTCTGCGACGAGTTGGGCCTGTGGGTGATGCTCGAGTGCGACCTGGAGACGCACGGCTTCTCCCTGATGGGCGACTGGCGCGGCAATCCCAGTGACGACCCGCGCTGGCGCGAGGCGTACGTGGACCGCATGGAGCGGACCGTCGAGCGGGACAAGAACCACCCCAGTGTCGTCATGTGGTCGCTGGGCAACGAGGCCGGTGACGGCTGCAATCTCCAGGCCATGGCGGAGCGGGCCAAGCGGCGCGACCCGGACCGGCCGCTGCACTACGAGCACGACTGGGGCAGTCGCTACACCGACGTGTACAGCCGTATGTACACCTCCCACGAGGAGCTCGATGCCATCGGCCGGCGCGCGGAGGAGCCGCTTGCCGACCCGGTCGCCGACGCGCGCCGGCGCCAGATGCCGGCCGTCGTCGTCGAGTACGCCCACGCCATGGGCAACGGTCCCGGCGGACTCACCGAATACCAGCGCCTGTTCGAGAAGTACGAACGGTGCATGGGCGGCTTCGTGTGGGAGTGGATCGACCACGGCCTGCGCCAGGACGGTCACTTCGCCTACGGCGGCGACTTCGGGGAGGAACTGCACGACGGCAACTTCGTCTGCGACGGCCTGGTGTTCCCCGACCGCACCCCCTCGCCGAGCCTGGCCGAGTACAAGAAGGTCGTGGAACCGGTCCGCATCACCATGGCACCGGACGGCATCGAGATCGCCAACCTCCACGATTTCCGAGACCTCTCCCATCTGGTCCTGACCTGGTGGTTGGAACACGACGGCGAGAAGACCGCCTCCGGCGACCTGCCGCTTCCGGCGGTTCCCGCGGGCAGCCCTCCGGTCCGGCTGCCGTACCCCACGGCGGACACCACCGGCATACTCACCGTCAGCGCCCTCCTCGCCGAGGACGAGCCCTGGGCCCCGGCCGGCCACGAGGTCGCCTGGGCCCAACGCATCCCCGAGCAGATTCCCGCGCGCCGGCCGACCCGCGGGTCCAGGCCGGACCCCGGCCTGTTCGACACCCGCACCGGCCGGCTGACCCGGCTCGGCAACCTGCCCGTCACCGGCCCACGACTCGACCTGTGGCGGGCGCCGATCGACAACGACCGGCTCGGCCACGATCCGGTGGCGGACACCTGGCGGCGCGTCGGCCTGGACCGTCTGCACCACCGCCTGCTCGGCATGGACACCGAGGCCGACACGGTGGTCGTACGCACCCGGGTCGCCCCCGCCGCCACCGACCTCGGCATGTACGCCACCTACCGCTGGCAGGACACCGGCGAGGGACTGCGCCTCACCACCGAGATCGAACCGGGCGAAGGCTGGCAGGACATCCCGCTGCCCAGGCTCGGACTGCGGATGGCCCTGCCCGCCTGGATCGACCACGTGACCTGGTACGGGCTGGGCCCCGGGGAGGCGTATCCGGACAGTCGCCGCGCCGCGCGCCTGGGCCGGCACAGCGGCACGGTCGACGCGCTGCAGACTCCGTACGTCTTCCCCCAGGAGAACGGCAGCCGGGCCGACGTCCGCTGGGCGGAGCTCACCGGCCCGCACGGCGGACTACGCGTCACCGGTGCTCCGACCTACCACCTGACCGCCCGCCGCTGGACCAGCGAGGACCTCGACACCGCCCGGCACACCGACGAACTCCGCCCCGGCGACGCCGTATACGTCAACATCGACCTCGCCCAGCACGGACTGGGGTCCGCCGCGTGCGGCCCCCGCGTCCTGCCGAACCACCAGCTGACCGCCCGGTCCGCCACCCTCAGCGTCACCTTGTCGGAGATCCCCGGCAGGTGATCACCGAGCCGCGTCCACCGGCCGGCTCACCCCCTCAGGCACCCCCCCACAGTCCGACCGAATCGACCTCACCCCGATCAGAGCCGTTCGGGCCCGTCCGATTGGAGTCGCACATCCCATGAGCCGCAACGATCGCCCCCCACATGGCCATGACACACCCCAACCCCTCCGTACCGAGCTGCTGAGCCGACGAGGCATCCTGCGCGCCGCCGGCGGAGTCGCTCTCGCCGGCGCGCTCGGCGCCGCCGCGATGCGGGCCGCCATCGCCGCGCCGTCCGTCTGGGCCCACCCCGGCGGGCTGCACAACGCGGGCGACATCAACCGCGCCAAGGTCAGAGTGGCCGCGGGTACCGACCCGTGGTACTCGGGCTGGCAGCGCCTGGTCGACAACTCCCACTCCGCGTCCACCTGGACGGCCAACCCCCAGTCCATCATCTACCGGGGAAGCGGGACCTCGAACAACTACCCGATCCTCTACAACGACATCGCCGCCGCCTACCAGAACGCACTGCAGGGCGTCGACCTGTACAGCTACGACAGCAGGAGGTTCTTCCAAGGGGCCCAGTACGTCGCCAAGTACAACATCGGCCAGGACGTGCCGTTCACCACCTACAGCTGGGGCAGCGGCCAGAACTGCGCGTACAACGAGCAGACCGTGATCGCCGAATCCGGCCGCGGGCAGATCCGTCCGGTGTGGGCGATGCTCCACTTCCACTACAAGGGACGCATGGGCTGGAGCGACGAGTACCTCTCGTCCATGTACTACGACTTCGTCGGAATCGAGGGCGGCGGCGGTGACTACGGCTCCACCAGCGGCGGCTACGACCACCTCGGCTTCGGCACCCTGATGTACGCCAAGTAGTCCCGGGCGGCCCCGCGCTCCCCCGCGGGGCCGCCCCGTCACACCGTTCACGCAACGCCACACCCACGCAGGAGTATCTCCGTGCCCGACGCCAACCGCCCTGCCGAGACGGTCGTGGAGGTGGACACCCGCGCCCCGGGCACGGCCATCTCGACCGACCTTTTCGGGGCGTTCTTCGAGGACCTCAACTACGCCGCGGACGGCGGCCTGTACGCCGAGCTGGTGCAGAACAGGTCCTTCGAGTACGGCCCGGCCGACCGGCCCGAGTGGCACTCCCTCACCTCCTGGGAGCTGCTGGAGCGGGACGGCGCCGCCGGATCACTCACGGTCGCCACCGACGACCCGCTGCACCCCGCCAACCCGCACTACGCGGTACTCACCAGCACCACCATCGAGGGTGCGGGCCTGCGCAACGAGGGGTTCGACGGCATCCCGGTCCGGGAAGGTGAGGCGTACGACGTCAGTCTCTTCGCCCGCCTGGCCGAGGGCACCGTCGGCCGGCTGGTCGCGCGGATCGAGAGCCGGGACGGCGAACGCGTCCACGGACAGGCGGAGTTGGGGCCGCTCGACGGCTCCTGGAGGCGCCGCACAGCGGTCATCACCTCCGAAGTCACCGACCCCGACGCCCGCCTCACCCTCACGGCGACCGGCCCCGGCACCGTCCACCTGGACCTGGTCTCACTCTTCCCGCAGAACACGTTCAAGGGCCGCCGGAACGGCCTGCGCGCCGACCTGGCGCAGGTCATCGCCGACCTGAAGCCCAAGTTCCTGCGCTTCCCCGGCGGTTGCCTCGCCCACGGACAAGGACTCGGCAACATGTACCGCTGGTCCGAGACCGTCGGACCGCTGCACGAGCGCCGGCAGCAGTTCAACATCTGGCATTACCACCAGTCGATGGGCCTCGGCTACTACGAGTACTTCCAGTTCTGCGAGGACATCGGCGCCAAGCCGGTGCCCATAGTCCCGGCCGGGGTCTGCTGCCAGAACAGCGAGGCGACCGGCCAAGCCGGCCTCCCCGATGAGGAGATGGACGCCTACATCGCCGAGGTGCTGGCGCTGGTGGAGTGGGCCAACGGCCCTGCCGACTCGCCCTGGGGCGCCCTGCGCGCCGCCGCCGGGCACTCCGAGCCGTTCGGCCTCGAATACCTGGGCGTCGGCAATGAGGACGCCATCACCGACACCTTCCGCGACCGCTTCTCCCGCATCCATGACGCCCTTCGCGAGCACCATCCCGAGATCACGGTCATCGGCACTCTCGGCCCGGCGACCTTCGGCGAGGACTGGGAGAAGGGCTGGGCGTTCGCCCGTGAGCGGAACCTCCCCGTCGTCGACGAGCACTCCTACAAATCGCCGCGCTGGCTCCTGGAGAACTCCCGCCGCTTCGATCGCCTGGACCGCGAGGGCCCGCACCTGTACATCGGCGAGTACGGCAGCTGGCGCAACGACGGCCGTGGCGCGCTCGCCGAGGCCCTCTACATGATCGCCATGGAGCGCAACGGCGATGTCGTCCGGATGGCCTCCTACGCTCCGCTCCTCGCCAAACGCGACCGCACCCAGTGGCTGCCCGACCTGATCTACTTCGACAACACCAACGTCTGGACCACTCTCAACTACCACGTCCAGCAGATGCACTCGCTGAACTCGGGCGACAGCGCGCTGCCCGTCACGGTCACCGGAGCGCCCGAAGCACCGGCTGTCCAGGTGAGCGACCGGCACGACATCCGCATCGGTACCGGATCCGACACTCGCGCCGAATTCACCGACGTCCTCTGCGGCCCGGTCGGCGGCGAGCTCGTACCGGCCCCAGACTTCCACAACTGGGATACGCAGGCGGGCACTTGGGGGATCAACGGTGCAACCGCGGCCGGGTCGGGCGCCGGTCCGCTGCTCACGGACGCGGTGCGGGGAACGTCGTACGCCTTCTCGGTGCGGGCGAGGAAGACGGGCGGCGCCGAGGGGTTCGTCCTGTGCTTCGCCGGGATGACGTCCGAGCGCCGGTACCGGTGGCGGCTCGGAGGCTGGGACAACCGGGCGACCTGGCTCCAGCGGGTGGACGACGGCGTGGAGGACGACCTCGGCGAGCGTGAGCTCGAAGGTGTGGAGAGCGGCCGTTGGTACGACCTGCGGGTGGAGGTGGACGGCCTGCGTGTGCGCTGCTTCCGCGACGGCGAGCTGCTCCACGACGTGGAGGACGTCCGGCCGGACCCGGAGGTGTTCGCCGTCTCTGCCGTCCGCGACAGCGCCGCTGGAGCGGTGATCATCAAGATCGTCAACACCACACCCGGACCTGTCACGGTCCGGCTCCGCCTGTCCGGCGCGGAGGGCACCACCGGCTACGACCGCACCACCCTCACCGTCTCCCCGGACGCCACCAGCCGATACGGGCCCGCCCCGGCCACCCCCGTGCACGACCGGCTGACCGGCCCGGTCTGCGCCGTGGCGGGGCACTCCTTCACCGTTCTGCGTACGGACACGCGGGTTAACATGCGACTGGGTGCCGAGACCGCAGACCAGGGGCGAGCGTGGTAACGATCCAGGACGTGGCGAAGGCGGCCGGAGTCTCGCCGATGACCGTCTCGAACGTCATCAACGACCATCCGAACGTCCGCCCGTCGACACGCGAGAAGGTCCTGGAGGCGATGGCCCGGCTCGACTACCGGGTCAACGTCGCCGCCCGCAACCTGCGCAAGGGCCGCACCGGGATCATCGGTCTCGCCGTCCCCGAGGTCAACAGTCCCTACTACGGACGGCTCGCGGCCGGCATCATCGCCGCTGCCGAGCGGCGCGGCCTCCGGGTCAGTATCGAGCAGACCGCTTCCCGGGAGAACGAGCTGGACGCGCTCTCCCTGTCCCGCAACCACCTGTACGACGGACTCATCCTCACCGCCGCCGGCATGAGCCAGGCCGACGCCGAGCGGCTCAAGGTGGAGCACCCGGTGGTTGTCCTCGGCGACCGGATCTTCGGCGGTCCCGTGGATCACGTCGCCATGCCCAACCTGGAAGCGGCCCGGGCGGCCACCGGCCATCTGATCGAGCGGGGCTGCCAGCGCATCGCGTTCCTGTGCGGGGCGCTGGAGGAGGTCGACACCTCCAGCTTCCGCCTCACCGGCTACCGGCAGGCGCTCGAGGGTGCGGGCCTTCCCGTGGACCGCGCCCTGATCCAGCAGGTGGGCAGGCTCGGGATGCGCGAAGGCGCGCAGCGCGCCCGGGAGATGGCGGAGAGCGGGCTCGACTTCGACGGAGTGTTCTGTGTGACCGACTCCCTGGCCATGGGCGTGCTGCGGGGCCTGACCGACGTCGGGATCCGGGTGCCCGACCAGGTGAAGGTGATCGGCTTCGACAACGTGTCGGAGAGCGAGTACTTCATCCCCTCCCTCTCCACCGTGGACCCGGACCACGACGGCATGGCCGAGCGCGCGATCGACCTCCTGGTTCGGCGCATCGAGCAGACCGGGCCCTTGAGGCGGCACCAGGACTTCGTCGGCGACTTCGCCCTGGTGGCCCGGGAGTCGACGGGAGGCTGAACCCGCCGCGCCGCACGAGCACGAACCACGAGCACGAACAAGGGAGAGCCCTGTGAACCCCGTGGCAGACGCGCCACTCTTCCGCGACCCGATATACGACGGCGCCGCCGACCCCACAGCCATCTGGAACCGCGAGACCGGCGAATGGTGGCTCGTCTACACCAACCGCCGTGCCACCGCCCCCGGCCCAGGCGTCTCCTGGGTCTACGGCACCGACCTGGGCGTGGCCGCATCCGCGGACGGCGGCCGAACCTGGACCTACCGGGGAACCCTCCCCGGCCTGGAGACCGAATGGGGCCGCAACACCTTCTGGGCCCCGGAGATCGTCTGGCACGACGGGCTGTACCACATGTACGTCAGCTACATCCGCGGCATCCGCGACGACTGGAACGGCGCCGCCTCCATCCGCCACTACACCAGCCCCGACTTGATCGGCTGGACCCATCACGGGGCCCTGGACCTCGGCTCCGACCGGGTCATCGACGCCTGCGTGTTCCCGCTGCCGGACGGCGGCTGGCGCATGTGGTTCAAGGACGACACCCACGGCTCGCTCACCTGCGCCGCCGACAGCCCCGACCTGTACCACTGGCGGCCCACCGGCCTCGCCGTCGGCCATCGCCCGCACGAGGGCCCCAACGTCTTCGAGCTCTGCGGGTCCTACTGGATGCTCGTCGACGAATGGCGCGGCCAGGGCGTGCTGAGGTCCGACGACCTGATCACCTGGGAACACCGGGGACTGATCCTCGACAAGCCCGGCAGCCGCCCCGACGACGGGACCATCGGCCTCCACGCCGACGTGGTCGTCCAGGGCGAGACGGCGTACGTCTTCTACTTCACCCACCCGGGGCGCGTCGCCCCTGTCACCGACGACGACGGCACCTTCGCCACCCGCCGTTCCTCCCTCCAGGTCGCCGCCGCACGGGTCGTCGACGGCACCCTGCGCTGCGACCGCGACGAGCCCGTACGGCTCGATCTGCTCGGTGAGCAGCCGCACTTCGGCGCTGCCGACGTCCTCGACGCCGACCTGTGAGACCAAGGCGTTGCAGCCACCAGCCCGGGTGCCGGAGCCGTAGGTGACACCCTTGATGTCGTTCCAGAACGCGCGCCCGGACCAGTCGCTGCAGCGGGCTCGACTGTCATGCGGGTGTCGTGTGAACCAGGCGTCCGTGGACAGGGAGTTCGCCAGGGGCCCGACCCGGTCGGGGCGGGAGCGCCAACAAGGTCTACGGCGCCCTGGGCGACTCCCTCATCGACGGCATGCGCCTGTGTCTCATCGTGTCGGCGGTGCTGGTGCTGATCGCGGCCGCGTGCGCGGTCGCCCTCCTGCGCCGTCCCCAGCAGGACGCAGCGGGGGCGGCGAAGGCCGCGGGCACGGAACAGTACGGCCGCCCGGCCGAGCCCGCCGAGAAGGCCCAGGCGGCGGACTCCGCTCAGCCCCTGGGGCAGCGGCACCGCTGACCTGGGGATGCGAGGAGCGGGGGGGGGGGGGGGGGGGGGGGGGGGGGGGGGGGGGGGGGGGGGGGGGGGGGGGCGGGCGGGGGCCCGCGGCCGGGGGGGGCGGGGGGGGGGGCG
>NZ_JBITJV010000014.1:53292-253441 GCF_044460385.1 Streptomyces sp. NPDC050121
CCCGCCCCGCCCCCCCCCCCCCCCCCCCCCGCGCCCCCCCCCCCGGGGGGGGGGGCCGGGGGGGGGGGCGCCCCCCCGGCGGGGGGCGCCCCCCCCCCCCCCCCCCCCCCCCCCCGCTCCCGTGCGGACGGCGTTGTCGCCGTGTGCGGGGTGCCCTATGCGGTGACTCAGTGGCGGGCACCGCGGCCAGGGTGATGGCGCCATCACATGATCACCGGCCCGCGGCCCTCAACGGCTCTGTGCCGTCGCCGCGTCGGCTGTATCCGCCGACTGGTCCCGATCGTGCGGCTCACATGTCGTCGCCGCATGTCGTCCTTCACCCTCGGGACATGTCGCCGCCGGTGGCTCGGCCGATCCGGGCCGTTCGTGCCGACCGGTGGCCAGGGTCCAGGCGGTGGCGGCGAGTGCGGTCACCGTGAGGGCGGCCGGCATCGCCGTGGTGTGGGATCCGGCGCTGTCGGCTGCCCGGGCGACGGGGTTGGGCAGACCGAGGCGGTCGGCCAGCCAGCCGAGCGCCGCCCTACCGGTGAGCGCCGACTCTGCGGGCGGCGGCGTCCAGAACACGCGCGCGCTGAATGGGAGAACTATCAGCAATGTTGTTGACAGCTCAACGCGTGAGCCTCCGCGCCTGCCCCCGCCGCTTCCTCGGCGTCGAGGCACAGTCCCGACGGGTCGTTGGTGATCGTGCCGTCGGAGTGGACGGTCCACCTCTGGTTGGTGCCGTCGTTGCAGTCCCAGATGATGACCTTGGTGCCGTTGGCGGTGCCGTTGTTGTCGGCGTCCAGGCACTTGTTGCCGTAGACGACGAGCTCGCCGCGTGAGGTCTGTGTGAAGGTCTCGTTCCGTCCGCCGAAGCAGTCCTACAGGGTGGCCTGGGAGCCGTCGGCGATGGTGTTCTTCTCCAGGCCGGCGCAGCGGTTCGAGGCGGCGCCGACCAGGGCGACGCCGTTGGTGCCGGGGACGCCCTGGACGCGGATCGCGCCGATGTCGGGCGCGGTGCCGCCGGAGACTGCGGCGAAGCGCAGGGTGTTGTTGCCCTTGGCCAGGTGCGCCAGTACGGACACGGTCCGGTACGTCGTGGCCGAGCCAGTCGGCGGGAAGGAGACCGCGGACGTGTACTGGCCGTTGACCTGGACGGTCGCCTTACGGGCCGTGCTGCCGCCGTTGGCGTAGGTGATGTCCACCAGCTTGGTGCCCGCCGTTCCGGTCGTGACGGCACTGAACGCGGGCGTGGTGGCCGTGGTCGTGTCCTCGTACGTCGACCCGGACGCCTTGGTGCCGGAGACGGTGAGCAGGACGGCGTCGCCCGCAGGGACGGTGGTGGAGTAACTCGTGGCGTGGGAACCCGCGTTGCCGCCCGCCCACACGTTGCGCACCGACGCGGAGGCGCCGGTCGGACCGAGGTCGGCCCAGCGCACGGTCATGGACGCCGCCGAGGACGAGCGGTTGAGCAGCAACACCGCGCGCTTGCCCGTGTCGGCGAGGACCTTGCCGTACACCTGGAGGTCCCGGGTGTCCTCGGCGACCTTGACGCCCTGCAGTCCGCGTGGGTCCTGGTCGATGGCGATGACCTCGGGGTTGGTGAGGATGTCCCGGGTGGTGGTGCTCGGACAGTCAACTGCCGCCCGTACTGGGTGGAGCGGGTGCACTGATCGCGCACGGGGCACGGTGCACAGGTGGCGGTCGCAAAGTGGATCCGGATCGCGTCCCGGCCGTTGTTGTCCAGCCCTGCCGTCCAGTGTCTGCTCTTGGCGCCGGTCGGGCAGACGGCGTGCCGGGCCTGCCAGTCTCCTGTGCGAGGGGCGAAGGGAGCGGATCAGACCCTCCTCAGCCTGTCGTCCCGACGGGCAGAGCAACAGACCAGAGGCCGTATCGGGTACACCGATACGGCCTCTCGGTCATCTCCCCCGCGGGTGGGGTGGCGGCGTGTGCTGCCACCCCCGGTGCGCCGACCGACCCTCAGAGGGTCGACATCATGATGCACCTGTTCGTGCTGACCGTCGCGGTCGAGGAGATTTCGGCCGCGGAGGCGCTTGACGTATTCACGCCAAGAATGCCGAGGGTGACGACCAGGCCGGCCCCCACGGTCAGTCGACGCATTGTGCTCACGTAAACGGTCCCTCCTTTGTGCCCGGGTGCTTTCGGAGGTTGACCGTACATGATCGTCAGCTTATAGATCTAATCGAACGATAGTCACTGGTTGCGCATTGAATTACCACCGGGTAAGTCGACTGTTCGCCGCAGTAAGGCATGCCTGGTGGGAGTGCCGCCTACCGCCAGCCGCACCTCCGTCAACGCGCTTTCCGCCCGGGTTTTCTCGTCGACGTCATGCGTGCGTTCGGCCAGCGAAACAGCGAACTCCAGTTGTTCCCGCGCCGCGTCGAGCCGGCCGGCGTCCACATGGGCCTGTCCGATGCGCCGCAGCGCCTGTATCTCCTGATGGGCCGCGCCGATCACACGTGCGATGTCGAGGGCTTCGAGGAAATTCCGCAGGGCCTTCTCGGCGTCAGCGGCCTTTCGGTGTGCCTCGCCCAGGCCGATCAGAGTGTCGGCCTGACTCTTTCGGTCGCCGAGGGCGCGGAATTCCGCGAGTGTCTCCTCGTAGAGAGGGAGTGCCGCGGCGGTGTCGCCCGATTCCGTGAGGGCATCGGCCAGGCTGCCGCGTACCGTGGCGCGGTCATGGCGGTTTCCGGCGCGGTCGAGGAACGTCAGCGATTCCTCGAAGGAGCGGCGGGCCGATTCCAGATCTCCGCGACGCATGTACAGGTCGCCGATATTGTTGAGCGTCTTGCCCAGGGCCGCGTGATCGCGTGCCTCGGTGAATCCGCTCAGTGATTTCTCGAAATGTTCGAGCGCGCGGTCGTGTTCCCCGAGAAACAGCAGAGTGACCGCCATGTTGTTGTGCAGACGCGCGCGGTCCAGGGCGTCTCCGGATCGCGCGATGAGGGCGAAGGCCTTCTGGAAGAGGACGAGCGCTGCCCGGTGGTCGCCGAGATGCCAGTTCAGGGTGCCGAGCGCGCGCAGCACCTCGGCCTCCGCCTCCCGGTCGCCGGTCGCACGGGCGATGCTCAGGGCCCGGTCGCCGCTCTCGGCGGCCTCCGGGTAGCGGGCGGTGTGGGCGTGGACGGCGCTGAGATGGAGCAGGGCACGGCACAGCGCGGCCTGCTCGCCGGTGCGGGTCCAGTGGGCCACGGCGGGTTCGAGGACGGTGCGGGCGTCGTGCCAGTGGCACTCCTCGTTGAGGAAACCGGCCATGGCGTAGGCGAGTCGGGCGGCGGCCCCGGGCTCCCCGCGATCGCGGGCGTGGCGCTCCGTGGCCAGGAGGTTCGCGCGCTCGGCGGCCAGCCACGACCGGGCGGTCTCGGCGTCGGCCTCGGCGGCCGCCCGGCGGCGCGGAGCGGCGGAGGCCTGGTCGGGCGGCGGGGCGGGCCTGGTACGGCGGGGGTACGCGAGGCGGTCGGCGCGGTCGGCGGCGCCGGCGTAGAAGTCCATGAGGCGCCGGACGACGTCGGCCCGTTCCTGGTCGGTGTCGTCGGTGAGGGACCTGGAGTGGCCGTACTCGCGCAGCAGGTCGTGGAACCGGTAGCGGTCCGGGATCGGCTCGCGCAGCAGATGCCGGGCCAACAGCGCCTCCAACATCCGTTCCGCGACGGCCGGATGCAGTCCGAGTGCGGCGGCTGCCGCATCGACCGTGAGGTCCGGGCCGGGATGCAGGCCGAGACGGCGGAACGCGGCGCGCTGCTCAGGGGTGAGGGTCCGGTACGTCAGGTCGAGGGCGCGGGCCATGTCCTGATCGGCGTCCCGGATCTCGCCCAGTCTGCCCTCGGCACGGGTCAGCCGATCGGCGAGCGTGGTCAGGGTCCAGGCCGGGTGGGCGCGGAAACGGCTCGCGACCAGTTCGATCGCGAGCGGGAGATGGCCGCATAATCGAACGATCCGGGCGGTCTCCTGGATGTCCAGGGCCCGTTCCTCCCCGGCGAACGCGCGGAACAGGGCGATGGCGTCGTCGGTCGGCAGCACGTCGAGCGGGATGTGCCGGGCGCCCGGCAGGCCGGTCAGGTGGCGTCGGCTGGCGACGATGGTCAGGGAGGCCGAACCGCCCGGCAGCAGCGGGCGGATCTGCTCGGCGCTCACCGCGTCGTCCAGGACGATCACGGCCCGCCGCTCGGCCAGCATGCTCTGCCACAGCGCCGTACGGTCCTCCACCTCGACGGGGATGGTCTCCGCGGGTGTCCCGAGCAGGCGCAGCAGCGTGGCCAGGGCCGCTCCGGGACCGAGCGGTTCGCCGACGGGGGAGTGCCCCCGCAGGTCCAGATACAGCTGGGCGTCGGGGAACCGCTCGGCGAGCCGGTGCGCGGCGTGCACCGCCACGGCGGTCTTGCCGACCCCCGCCATGCCGCTGACGGTGCTCACGGACTCCAGGCTGATCACCCAGCTGTCCTCCGCCGCGGTGTCGACCGCGGCGCTCAGGGCGCGCAGTTCTGCGTGCCGGCCGACCAGGGGCGGCTGATGCGGCAGGTTCCTCGGCGGCCGGGGACGGGACGGCGGCGCAGGCGCGGTCGGGCGGGGCGCGGTCGTCCGGCCCCGGACGAGGTCGGCGACGGGGACGCGATCGAGGATCCCGCGGTGGATGCGGTTCAACTCGGCGCCCGGCCGGGAGCCGTACTGCGTCATCAGCAGCTGACGGGTCTCCTGGTGCACCCGTAGCGCGTCGGTGTACCGGTCGCTGCCGTAGTAGGCGAGCATCAGCTGACCCGCCAGCGTCTCGTCGCCCGGATAGCGGTCGACGAGGCCGCACAGGTCGGCGCTCACCTGTGCGAACCGGCCCAGCCGGAGGGCGGCGGCGATCCGGGAGACGGCGGCGCTCAGCCGTCGTTCCGCCAGGGTCCGGCGCATGGTCTCGGCCCACAGGCCGGGCAGCCCTGCCAGGGCCTCGCCACGCCAGAGGGCTTCGGCCCGGTCGAGGAGGGCCGCGGCCTGCTCGTCGTCACCGTCCGCCGCGCCGGCCCCCGCCCGCGCCACGAGTTGCTGGAATCGGTGCCAGTCGACGGATTCGCGGGCGGCCTCCAGCGTGTAGGTGTGGGCGCGGCTGACGATCCGGGGCGCGCTCGTGGACGGGTCCACCAGCCGCAGCCGTCCGCGCAGCCGTGACACATAGCTGTGGGCGTTCGCGCGGGCGTGCGGCGGCGGTTCGCCGTCCCAGAGCCGGTCCAGAAGCATGTCCAGCGCGACCGGCCGGCCCACGTCCAGTGCCAGCAGGCCCAACAAGGTCCTTTCCTTGTCCGAACCGAGCTCCACGCGTCGACCGTCCACCCGGATGCCCACCGGGCCCAGTACCTGGAATTCCACCAGCGCCTCCCGCTGGTCCGGCCATTTCGACGAACTGGCAGTGGGGAATGTGCATGCCATGGAGCGATGAGCATGACAGGGAGCGGAGGGGGTTCCAAGGTGCCGCCGCGGGCTGGCCGATTCGTTTCCTTGTCATGCGCCCGGCCTTCCCCGCCCGCATCGTCGGGGACGCCGCGCGGGTAGGACCACCTTGATCGATGGAGCGGGCAACCGGTCGGAGGGGGACGAGCGGTATGAGCGCGGCACGCGAGGACGGCCCGGAGAGAGGGAGCAGCAACACCATCGGCGGATCGGCCCGGTTCTACGGACCCACCGTCCAGGCCCGCGACGTCCACGGCGGCATCCAGGTGCAGACCGCCCCGCCTCAACCGCCGCCGACACCCCGTCAACTTCTCCCGGTGCCCGCGCACTTCACCGACCGACGGGAGGAACTGGCCGCCCTGGACCGGCTGCTCACACGGCGTGCGGACACCGCTTCCCGGCAGCCGCTGATCGTGGTCAACGGCCCGGCCGGGATCGGCAAGACCACCCTGGTCTCCCGATGGCTGCGCGGGCATGAATCCGCCTTCCCCGACGGCCAGTTGTACGCCGACCTGCGTGGCCACGCGGCGGACGGACCGGCGGGCCCCGGTGAGATCCTCGGCCGGTTCCTGCGGGCGCTCGGCGCCTGGGCGGTGCCGGTCGACCTGGCGGAGCAGGCCTCCCTGTGGCGGTCCGTCACCGCGGACCTGAGGATCGCCGTCATGCTGGACAACGCCTTCACCGCGGCCCAGATCCGGCCGTTGTTACCGGGCGGTGCCGGCGGTCTGGTCGTCGTGACAAGCCGGCACCGGCTGACCGGACTGCGCCTGGACGGGGCCGACTTCCACCGGTTGCAGGCCCTCGGTCCCGCCGCCGGCGTGGAGCTGTTCATCCGCGGCGTCGGCGAGGGCCGGGTCTGCGGTGAACTGCCCGCGGTCCGTCAGGTCGTGAACCTGTGCGCGGGCCTGCCCCTCGCGGTGTGCCTCGCCGCGGCCCGGCTCGCCGCCCGCCCCGGACAGCCCGTCGCCGCACTCGCGGACGCTCTCAGACCGGACGTAGGCCGCCTGGCCGCGCTGGAAGTCGAAGGGGAGGCCACCGTGCGCAAGGCCCTGGACGCGTCGTACGCGGTGCTGGGCCCCGAGGCCGCCCGGATGTACCGGGCCCTCGGTCTGCTGCCGCTGCCCGACTTCGACTCGCGGACGGCCGCCGCGGCCTGCGGGCAGTCACTGCAGTGGGCGGAACGCCGCCTGGACGAGCTCGTCGAGGCCAGCGTGCTGGAGGACATCGGACCGGACACCTTCCGTTTCCACGACCTCGTCCGGGTCCACGCCCACCACCGTGCGACGACCACCGACACCGAGGCCCACCGGGAACGCGTTCTGCGGCAGGTCGCCGACTGGTACCTGCTGACCGCGACCGAGGCCCAACGCGCCATCACCCCCATCCAATTCACCCTGCCCCGGACCTACGTTCACCCGTCCGCGCTGCCCGCACCCTTCACCGGCGAACCCGGCGCCCTCGCCTGGCTGCACGACCGGCGCGGCCACCTCATGGCGATCCTCCGCCTGGCCGCCGAGCGAGGCTGGCACGCCACCGCCTGGCAACTGGTCGACGCGATGTGGCCGTTGTTCCTTCGGCGGCGCCACTACGACCTGTGGATCGAGGCCCACCGCATCGGCCTCGCGGCCGCCCGCAGCGACGGACACCGGGAGGCGGAACGGCAGATGCTCAACTCCGGGGCCATCGGCCTGAGCGCGGCCCGCCGGATCGACGACGCCACCGAGTGGTACACGCAGTCCCTGTACGCGGCGCGCGACGCCGGGGACGCGCGCGACGAGGGACAGGCGCTGCTCGGCCTCGGCGGCTGCCACTTCGAAGCGGGACGGTTCGCCGAGGCGGTCTCGCACCTGAACCGGGCGGCGCGGATGTGGGAGGAGTGCGGTTATCCGCGCGGGGTGGCCCTCGCCCGGATCGTGCTCGGGGAGGTCGCGCTCGCCGAGCACGACCCCGACCGGGCGGTCACCTGCTTCACCGAGGCCCGCACCGGGCTGCTGGCCGTGGCCGACCCGCACGACGCGGCCCGGGCCCTCGTCTTCCTCGGCCGGGCCCGCGCCCTCACCGGCCACCACGCCACGGGCACCGCGCAGATGGAGGAGGCGCTCGCCGCGTTCACCGCCTCCGGCGCCGTCCACTGGCAGGCCCGCACCCTGGAGATGCTCGGCGACACCGCACGCGAACAGGGCGAGGAGGCGGCCGCGGACGAGTTCCGCGCCCGCGCCCTCGCCCTGTACGAGACCACCAGCCCGGCCGACGCCCGCCGACTGGGGCGGCCGTAGGGCGTGTTCTGGAAAGTCCGGTCCGGCTCGCGCCGCCTTGCGGTGCACTGCAGCAGATGCCGCGAGCCCCGCCCTCCGGGCGAACGACGCCGCTTTTCACAGCACGCCCCCGGCGCGCACGCCGGCGCACTCGTCCTCAGGCGTCGTACAGCACGCGGATGTCCTCGATGTCCGCCAGTGTGTGGCCCGCCACCAGCCAGGCATGCAGACAGGACGCCAACAGGGCGCGGTCCGGCGGCACTTGGCGCGCCAGCCGGACGATCCTCCGGCTCGTGGCCTCGGTGACCGCCCAGCCGCCTCCGGTCAGCGGAGCGGCGGCCAGCCGGCAACCCGGATGGGCGGCCGTGATCTCGCCCAGCCGGCGTGCCGCCTCGGCGAACGGGCGCGGGCACCGTTCGTGCAGCACATCGGCACAGGCCGGCCACCGGGCTTCGGGACCCGGACCGACGTCCACGGCGACGTGCTCGTCCACGCCGGCCACGTGCTCGTCCATGTCGGCCATGGGCCGGTCGGGGCCGGGCGCCGCGCGGCCGACCCGGGCCAGCACGTCATAACTCCGCTGCGCCGACCGTATGCGCAGCGCCAGGTCCGGCGCCGGGCCCCGGCGCGGCCCCCGCGGACAGGGCGGCGGCGCGCACACGCGGACGGACACGAAGCGCATCACGCCGGCACCCCCCGGCGGCCCCGCGCCCAGGTGTCCAGCGGCGGCGGCTCCGGCAGCGGCACGGTCCGCGGTTCATGGGCGGGCTGGCCGAGGCCCAGCAGGCGGTACATGAGCCGCCGCATGTTGCGGTTGAAGCGGCCGGGCTCCGAGGTGAGTCGCGAGGCGATCGCCGCGTACTCCTCCCGCCGGTACTCGGCGGCGGCGTACTGGAGCTGACCGACCAGCGGATGGGTGGGCGACAGCGCGGGCGCGGTCACGGCCAGGGCGGCGGCGGGCGAGGCGGGGTTGATCTCCCGCTCCGGTGAACTGGCCAGCAGGATCGGGGCGTCGGTGAGCGTGCCGTACAGCGTCACCGACCCGTGGTCCCCGATGATCCAGTCCGCGGCGATCAGCACCGCCCGCCAGTCCGCCTCCGGGGGAACGAGCGCGACGCCCCGCTCGGCGCAGCACGCCAGCCAGGCCCTCACCTGCCAGGAACCGTGCCCCGACCACACATTGGGGTGGACGAGGACGACGGACCGGAACCGCCCGGCGGGCAGCTCGGTGATGAGCCGGGGCAGCAGCGTCTCGAACCGGCCGAAGGACGAGCGTGCACCCCAGGTCGAGGCGACGACCACGAGCTTCTCGTCGTTCGAGAGCCCCAGGGCGCTGCGGTACCGGGCGCGCAGCGGCAGGCTCGCCGCGATCCGGTCGTGCGCGGGATCGCCGACCACGTGGGCGAACGGGAGCGCCTCCGGGCAGTGCCGTTCCAGGTCGGCGAGTTCGGCGTGGTGGGGCATCGCCACGGCGGCGGGCAGCCGTCCGCCGGGGGCGAGGTCCTGGCGGCGCAGTCCGGCCACGCCCGTGTGCCGCACCGACACCAGACGCTTCAGATAGCCGGCCCCGTGGGGCAGCGTGATCAACGGCGCGGAGATCTTCTCCACGCCTCGCGGCCCGGCGGCGAGAGCCAGGTCGAACCTCATCCGCACCGCCTCCTCCCACGGCAGCACCGCGCCCCCCAGCCCCTTGAGGAAGCCCGGCACCTCGTCGCCGAAGACGTGCGGCGGCGCCGTGAACACCACCTGCACCCTGAAGTCGGCCTCCAGCAGCGACAGGACGTCCACCAGCCGCTTGCCGTAGGTGAGGGTGTGCACGACGACCAGCACCAGCTTGTGCTCGACGAGCGTCCGCCACTCGCGTTCCTCGACCGACGGCTCCGTACTCTTCCGCAACGCCGACATGAAGTCCCCCGTCGTCCCGTGCGGGCCCGATCCGGCCCGTTCAGCCGGGCGTCTGCCCCTGCCGATGGACGGAAGACCTGCCGGGGCCTTGCGGAAACCTTGCAGCGGCCGTCAGCACCGGCCGCCGGACGTCACAGGAACTCGTGAACGACCTCGATCCTGCCCACCACATGAGCGTTGAACTCGGCCAACTCCTCGGCCGGTACCCACAGTTCGAGGATCGTCCGTCCGCCCGCCTGCCGGACCGGATACCTGCGCAGGAACTCCGAGTCGACCTCGAACCGGGTGACGTAGCCCGCGCCGTCGTGCTTGACGTTCCAGTCCCGGGCGATCCTGACGGCGTACTCCTCGTTGAGGACCGGGTAGAAGATCGGCTGCTCGGGGAGGCGGGGCGGCCAGGCGCGCCAGTCGAGGTCGCGCACCAACTCCAGCTCCTTGGGGCCGGTGGGGCGCCACAGGGTGGTGGTGGCTCGGTGCTGCCTGGTCACGGGAATCGCTCTCCGGGTGCGGCGACCGCCGGTGCGGCCGGTGACGGGCTCCGACGGTAGCGACCGGCCCGGCACGGCGGCCACCGACTTTCCGCGCACGTCACGGCTGCCGCCGTCCCCGGCGTGCGACGACCTCGGTGAGGTAGCCGCGCAGCATCGCCTTCGCCTCGTCCAGCAGGTCGGAGTCACCCTGCGGGGCGCGCCGGAAGGCCTCCTGGGCGAGGGCGTCGGCGGCGAGGATCGCGGCATGGCAGGCCCGCGCGAGCGCCTCGTCGTCGGGGGCCACGCCCAGAGCGAGCAGGACCCGGCGGATCCCGTCGGCCATCCGGCGCTTGTGCTCGCGGTCCGCCGCCCGTGTCCGCTCGGTCAGTCCGCTGCCGAACCACAGGGCGCGGAAGCCGTGTTCGGTGCGGTACACCCCGGCGTACGTGTCGATCAGGACGCCCACGGGATCGTCCCACCGCTCCCTGGACGCGGTCCCCACCAGGTCGTCCATGACGCCTTCCAGGCGCGCGAAGTAGCCCGCCGCCAGGGCGTCGATGATCGCCCCACGATCGGGGAGGTACTGGTACAGCGAGCCGACCGACACCTTCGCCTCGGCCGCGACCCGCGTCGTGGTGAGCGCCTCGACGCCCTCGCCGATCAGGATGCGCTCGGCGGCCTCCAGCACCAGGGCCAGACGGGCCCTGCTGCGCGCCTGCCGGGGAGTGCGGCGCAGGGGAGCGCCACCGTCGGGACTCGCGCTCGCCTGGACCAAGGAGCTGCCTCCAACCTGAACGTGACATTGTTTCAGGTTTACGCTACCTTCGCGCCCATGACCGCCTCAAGTTCGGCGCTGGCCGATGAGCGGGCCGCCGTGGCGGACGCCTGCCGGCGCCTGGGGGCCGAAGGCCTCCTCATCGGCACGGCAGGGAACGTGAGCGTGCGCGTCGAGGACCGGGTCGCGATCACCGCGACCGGAGCGGTCCTCGCCCGGCTCACCCCGGATCAGGTGACCGTGGTCGACCTCGACGCGAACCTCGTCGCCGGGACCCTCCGGCCGACCTCCGAACTGGAGCTCCACCTCGGTGTCTACCGCCGCTACGGGACCGGCGCGGTCGTCCACACCCACGCTCCGATGGCCACCGCCGTCTCCTGCGTTCTCGACGAACTGCCGTGTATCCACTACCAGTTGCTCGCCCTCGGCGGCACCGTGCGGGTCGCGCCGTACGCCACCTTCGGCACCCCCGAACTCGCCGAGTCGGTGATCGCCGCGCTCGACGGCCGCAGCGCCGCCCTGATGGCGAACCACGGCGCGCTCACCCACGCCACGACGCTCGACAAGGCCGTGGAGAACGCCCTGCTCCTCGAATGGGCCTGCGGCGTCTACCAGCGCGCGGCAGCCATGGGCCGTCCCCGCGTCCTCGACGAACAGCAGCAACTCGCCGTGATCGAGGCGGCGATCGCCCGCGACTACGGCACCACCCACCCCGTACCACCCGCACAGGACGAAGAGCCGACGAAGGGGGAAGGCAGATGAAGGTCTTCACGATGGGCGTGCACGTGCTGGACGTGCTGGTACGGCCCGTGGAGGAGATACCCGAGGGGCAGGGCGCGACCCTGGTCGAGGACATCCGGATGACCGCCGCCGGAACGGCCGGCGGCACCGCCCTCACCCTGGCCAAGCTGGGCGCCGAGGTACGCAGCGCCGGCGCCGTCGGCTCCGACCCGACCGGCGACATGCTGGTGCAACTGCTCGGCCGGGCGGGCGTCGACACCGAGTTCCTCGTCCGTCGCACCGACACCGCCACCTCCGCGAGCGTCCTGCCGATCCGGCCCAACGGCGACCGCCCCTCGCTGCACCTCCTCGGCGCGAACATCACCTACGGCCTCGACGACGTCCCCTGGGACGCCCTCGCCGAGGCGACCCATCTGCACCTCGGCGGACCGGAGTTGATCGGCGTCGACGTCGCGACGCGCATCCTGTCGTACGCCAGGGAACACGGCGTCGTCACCTCCGTGGACCTGCTCGCGCCCGGCGTCCTCGGCAGCTTCGAGCAGATCGAGGCGGCCCTGCCGTACATCGACCATCTGCTGCCCAACGAGGACCAGGTTCTCGGCTTCACCGGCGAGAGCGACCTGCTGTCGGGCGCGCGCAGGCTTCTCGACGCCGGAGCGGGCGTCGTCGCCGTCACCCGCGGCGCCGAGGGCGCGCTCGTGGTGACGGCCGACGGCGCGGAACCCGTCCCCGCCTTCGTCGTCGACGTCGTCGACACCACCGGGTGCGGAGACGCCTTCTCGGCGGGGTATCTGCGGGGGGTCGCTCTGGGACGTACACCGAGTGATGCGGCGGTACTGGGGAGTGCGGCTGCCGCGCTGGTCGCGCAGGGGCTCGGCAGTGATCACGGTGACTTCGATCTGGCGGGGGCCGAGGCGTTCGCCTCGTCTGCCAAGTCCCATGCGTGAGCGGGTACGGCGCCGTGGGGGCCGGTCGCGCCCACACGGCGGAACCGCACAGGTCACAACCCCGCGCCCCTAGGATTCCCGGCCGTATCCATGGAAGCCCCGGCCCGACTTCCGGCCCAGCAGGTGTTCTCGACGCCCGGATGTCCGCCGAGGCCATGGACCCGAGGGCCTGGCCGACCTCGCCTCCATGTTCAGCGGAGCCCCCCGGGTGGTACGCCACGAACAGGCGGGCGCCGGGCACCACACGAGCGTCGGCCGTACCGCTGCGGCCTACCACCTGAATGCCCTCGCCTTCGTCGAGGAGCGCTCGCTGGGTGTGAGGCGCTGTCGACGGAGAAGGGGACGTGGGGATGAGTGAGGCTTCGAACACCGCTCTGCTGCTCGTACGGGTCGTTCTCGGCGTGGTGATGGTGGCCCACGGCTGGAACCACTGGCGCGGCGGAGGGGGCATCACCGGCACGGCGGGCTGGTTCGGCGGCCTCGGCCTCACCCGGCCGCGACTGCAGGCCTGGCTGAGCGTGCTGACCGAACTGGGCGCCGGGGCCTTGCTGCTGGCGGGCCTCCTCACACCGTTGGCCTGCGCGGCCGTGCTGTCCGTGATGCTGGTGGCCGGGCTGCTCGCGCACCGGCGCAACGGGTTCTTCGTGTTCAAGGAGGGCTACGAGTACGTCCTCGTCCTGGGCGTCCTCGCGGTGGCGCTGGGGGCGTGGGGGCCGGGGGAGTACGCGATCGACGAGGCCGCGGACATCGCCGTGACCGGATGGGCGGGCGCCGGGGTGGTGCTCGGAGTGGGCATCGTCGCGACGGCCGGCCTCCTGGCCGTGTTCTGGCGCCCGCAGAAGACAACGTGAGGCCGCGGGGGCCGGGTTGAGGCGGTGTCCCCGATGCTCCCCGCTCAGCAGGTCCGCGCGGACGGGGCCTCGGCACCCGGCTCATCCGCGCGGTCGCCGACGGCATCCGCGACCGCGGCGACACCCCGTTCCTGCACGCCGCCGTGGACAACACCCCGGCGATCCGCCGCTACGAATCCCTCGGCTTCACCCTGCGCCGCCGCTCGACCATCGCGTCGTTGCACACACCAGGAACATCCGGTGAGGCCGGGGCGTTGTGACTGTTGACGAGATGTGTGAGGCGCCGTCAGGCGCCCGGCGAAGGAGGGGGCGGGCCGTGATCCACATATGCCATGCCGTGCACCTCCACTCCCGGCCCCACATCGACCTCCAGCGCGTGGCCGGCGCGCTCTGTAGCTCCTGAAACCTCCCCCAGCCTTCGGCCGGGGAACCCTCAGCTCGCTGCGCTCCCCACCGCTCCGCCCTCTTCCGGCGCGGGCCGGCGCTCTCGTACGGACCTCCAGGAAGGCACCCTCGTGTCCTCGACCCCCTCCTCTTCCCCTCTGCACCTCGCCGTCGCGCTGGACGGCACCGGCTGGCACCCCGCCTCCTGGCGTGAGCCCGTCGCCCGCCCCCGTGAGCTGTTCACCGCCGGATACTGGGCCGGCCTGGTCGCCGAGGCCGAGCGCGGCCTGCTCGACTTCGTGACCATAGAGGACGGCCTCGGCCCGCAGTCCTCGCACTTCCTGGACCCGGACGACCGCACCGACCAGGTCCGCGGCCGTCTCGACGCCGTCCTCATCGCCTCGCGCATCGCCCCGCTCACCCGTCATATCGGCCTGGTCCCGACCGTGGTGGCCACCCACACCGAGCCGTTCCACCTGTCCAAGGCGATCGCCACCCTCGACTACGTCAGCTCCGGCCGCGCGGGCCTGCGCGTCCAGATCACCGCCCGCCCCGCCGACGCCGCCCACTTCGGCCGCCGCACGATCCCTCGCATCGAGGCCTACGACGCCCCGGACACCCAGGAGTTGGTGGCCGACCTGTTCGACGAGGCCGCCGATTACGTCGAGGTCGTCCGCCGCCTCTGGGACAGCTGGGAGGACGACGCGGAGATCCGGGACGTGGCCACGGGCCGCTTCATCGACCGCGACAAGCTCCACTACATCGACTTCGAGGGCCGCCACTTCAGCGTCAAGGGCCCCTCCATCACGCCGCGTCCGCCGCAGGGCCAGCCCCTGGTCACCGCCCTCGCCCACGACACGATCCCCTACCGCCTGGTGGCCCGCGCCGCCGATGTCGGCTACGTCACCCCGCACGACACCGCCCACGCCCGGGCGATCGTCGCCGAGATCCGCGCCGAACAGCAGACGGCGGGGCGGGCCGCCGAGCCGCTGCACATCTTCGGGGACCTGGTCGTCCTCCTCGACGACGACCCGGCCGAGGCCGCCGCCCGCCGCGACCGCCTCGACGCCCTCGCCGGCGAGGAGTACACCGGCGACGCTTGCATATTCGCCGGCACGCCCGCCCAACTCGCCGATCTGCTACAGGAGTTGCAGGCGAGTACGGCCGCCGTGCCGACCAGTTGCTGATCCTGCCCGCCGCGAGCTTCGTCCTCGCGGACACCGACGCCGAGGCCGAGGAGCTCGCCAAGCACGTGCGCCGCCAGCAGGTCAGCGGCGCGACCGCCCTCAAACACCTGGAGTTCGTCTGGAACAGGGACCTGTCCGGCTACGACCCGGAGGGGCCCCTGCCCGACATCGACCCCGACCTCGGCGAGAAGCACATCGCCCGAGGGCGCGCCCAGGTCCGTATGTACCGCGACCCGCTCGCCACCGCCCGCGAGTGGCGGGAACTCGCGGAGGCGAACAACTGGTCGATCCGTGAGCTGGTCATCGAGACCGGCAACCGCCAGAACTTCGTGGGCTCCCCGGCGACCGTCGCCCGGACGATCAACGAGTACGTCCAGGCCGACGCCGCGGACGGCTTCATCCTCGTCCCGCACATCACCCCGAGCGGCCTCGACGCGTTCGCCGACAAGGTCGTCCCCCTCCTCCAGGAACAGGGCGTCTTTCGCACCGAGTACGAGGGCGCCACGCTCCGGGACCACCTCGGTCTCGCCCACCCCGGCACGGCGGGGGCGGCCCAGCGGGCGGCCTCGTAGGAGCACCGTGACCCCGGCCGGTGTGGCCAGGGCCGTCACCCTCCCCCGAAGGTGACGGCCCTGGCGCTTCCCCCGGCGCCGGACTGCGGTCTCTACGTGGCCGTGCGGCTCACCAGCACATGACGGCCGTCTCGCCCGAACCCCAGCCGGAGTACAGGCGGACGCGGACGAAGTAGCGGCGGCCCCGGACTAGCCGGGCCCTGATCGTGGCGTTGCGCGGGGTGCCTCCGTCGTCGTGTCCCGCCAGGAAGCGCGGCTCGCCGTCCCGCTCCTCGAAGACCACGACCACCGAGTCGCTCTCCCCGAAGGCGCCGAAGGTGTACTCGCGGGTCTCACGCGGCTCGACGGTGAAGTCGGCCTGCTCGCCCGGCCCTAGCGTCAGCGCCACCGAACGGAACGGCACCAGCGTGGGCGGACGCGGCGCGTCGAGCGGCGGATACCAGCCGAGCGCGAACTCCTTGTCCAGCGGCGACAGCGCGCCGGGCGGATGCACACCGCCGCGGAACTGCTCCGGCTCGAGGATCAGCCCCGCCGCGAAGGGAAACTCCATCACGGACTGCGGATCCCACACCGACCCGTTCACCTCGGCCGGGTCCAGCTTGCGCAGGACGTTGAACCAGGTCCGCTCCCGGCTCCAGTGGTTGGGCGGTCCCGCCAGATCGGCGTACACCGCCTCGTCGTCCCAGTGGAGGCCGGCGAACGGGCTCTGGTGCTCGTGCTGCATGCCGAGCGCGTGCCCGATCTCGTGCAGGGCCGTCGCGCGTTCCCCGGGCGCGGTCAGGTCCCAGCCGAAGTTCATGGTGCGCTCGCCCCGACCGGCCGTCAGCGCGTCCCGGCCCACCGCCGACCAGGAGCCGTCACCCGGCTGGAAGCCGATGCGCAGCTCCGCCTCCGAGCGGTCGGCGACCTCGGCGAACGACACCCCGATGCCCAGCTCCCGCCACTCGCGGAAGCAGTCGCGCACGACCTCCCGCTGGTCCTCGCCGCCCACCCACGACACCCACCGGGTCCCCCCGCCGCCCGGCACGGCGATGACCGACCCGTCGCCCTCGCCGTCGAAGAAGCAGTAGTGCAGCACGGTGCCGTTGACCCACATCCGCCGCCCGCTCATCAGCGCGCCGAGCCGCACGGCGGCCAGCCCCGGCGCGAAGGCGGGGGCCGACTCCCGGGCGAGCGAGCAGTAGCGGGCGGTCATGGGCTCCACAGTGCCGTGCGGAACCCGTCCGGGGCCTGAGTCGAGGGCTACTCAAGTCGCCCTGTATCAGGCGTGAGTATGCCGACTCCAGTAGATGTGACGACGTTCGAACCGCACGCCGAGCCCCTGCGACCGCCGTGGCCGTTCGCCGGCCGGGACGAGGAACTGGGGCTGGTCCGCCGCGCCTTGGCGGGGGCCCGGCCGGGCATCGTGATCACGGGACCGGCGGGCTGCGGCCGCACCCGCCTCGCCATGGAGGCCGTCCGCGGCACCGACTGCGCCCGAGCGGCCGGCACCCCCGAGATGCGGGCCCTGCCCTTCGCCGCCTTCGCCCCTCTTCTCCCCGAGGGCGTCACCCTGCACCGTGCCGTCCAACTCCTGTCCGAAGTACGGCTGTTGCTGGTGGACGACGCGCATCTGCTGGACGACGCCTCCGCCGCCCTGGTCCACCAGCTGGCCGTCCAGGGCCGCACCCGTCTGCTCGTCCTCGTCACGGACGGCGCCCCCGCCCCCGCCGCCGTCTCCCGCCTGTGGACCGGCGAACTGCTGCCCCGTCTGGCCCTTCAGCCCCTGCCCCACGAGGAGACCGTCCAGCTCCTCACGGCCCCCGGCGGACCGCTGGAGCCCCTTACCGTCAACCGTCTGCTGCGGCTGTGCCGGGGCGACCTGCGCCTCCTGCGCGACCTGCTGGACGCGCTGCGCGAGCAGGGCGTGCTCACCCGGGGCGCGGACAGCGACGCATGGACGTGGCGCGGCCGGCTCCCGGTGACCCCGGCCCTGCGGGAACGCACCGCCGCCGTCCTCGCCCGCACCTGCCCCGACGAACGCGAGGCCCTCGACCGCCTCGCCTTCGCCGAACCCCTGCCGCTGCCGGCGGACACCCTTGACCTGCGGATCCTCGAACGCCTGGAGACGGACGGCCTCCTCGACGTCGCCGCCGACGACACGACCGTCCGCCGGCGGCCCGTCGCACCCGCCCTCGCCGCCGAGGCGGCCGGGCTGACCCGCCGCATCGAGCGGGCCGACGTCCGTACGACGCCCACGCCCGTGGGGGAGTGGCTCGTCGCGGAGGGGGAACCGGTACCGCCGTGGTACGCCGCCGTCCGCGCGCGGTTCTCACGGCTGCGGGGAGAACTGCGCGAGGCGGCGGCCTGGGCGAGGGAAGGCCTGGCCGCGGCGCCGCACGATCCCGCCTGCCGCACCGAACTGGCCCTGTCCGCCGCCCAGTCGGGGGAGACGGGCGCGCTCGTCGATCCCCTCGCCGAACACTCCGGCACAGCCGCCTGGCCACCCGCCGCCCGCGGCGACCTCGACACGGCCCTCAAGGCCCTCGAAACCATCTCGACCTGCGCGGGCCAGGGCCCGTCCACGGGCACCGCGGCCCGCGTCGATCCCGCCGATCCTGGCCGGTCCGCCGGCCACGACGCCGACGCGCGCCAGGACCTGCCCACGCCGTGCGCCTCCCGTCCCCCTCACCTCCCCGACTCCGGCCACGTCGCCGCCTCCGCCTACGACGCCTACGACGCCTACGACGCCTACAACCCCTATTCCGCGTACGACGCCGTCCGGCTCGGCGTGCCCGAGCGGGCCGTACGCCTGCTTCCGGCCGATGGTGTTCTCGGCCGGCACGCGCGTGCGCTCGCGCGGGGCGACGGTTCCGCCCTGGACCTGGTGGCCGCAGAGCTGGAGGAGCGCGGCTTCCTCCTCTTCGCGGCCGAGGCGCACGCGCAGGCCGTACGGGCCCATCGCGACCCCAGTGCGGCCCGCACCGCCCGTACGCGTGCCGTCGCCCTGGCCCGGCGCTGTCAGGGTGCCCGCACCCCGGCGCTGTCGGGTCTGGTGCTTGGCGAACTCACCGCCCGTCAGCGGCAGATCGTCACCCTCGCCGCGGCCGGTCTCAGCAACCGGCAGATCGCCGAACGGCTCACCCTGTCCGTCCGTACCGTCGGCAACCACCTCTACGGCGCCTACACCCGCCTCGGCGCCGGCGACCGCGGAGCCCTGCCGTGGCTGGTGGAACAGCCCGCCTGAAACGCCCTGAACCGGCCGGGCCCAGAAGCTCAGGCCGCGCCGAACGCCGTGAACGCCCAGCCCGTCGCCTGGTGCAGCGCGTCCTCCGGCAGCGCGGCCCGCGCGTCCCGCAGGGCCTCCGCCAGGGACAGGCCCGCGCTGAGGCCCTTGTGCAGGGCCAGCATCAGCGGGACCACGGCCGCGTCGTTGACGGGCGCGCTGCTCGCCACCACGCCCGCCGTGCCCAGCGGCAGCAACGCCGTGACCAGGCCGAGGAGTTCGTCCGCGCCGACGGAGGCGAGCCGGGCGGTGTCACAGCTGGAGAGGATGATCCGGTACGGGCTGCGGGCGAGCCGTTCGAAGTCGTGGACGATCAGCGGACCGTCGGCCATGCGCAGCGACGAGAACATCGGGCTGTCGGCGCGGAACGTGCCGTGCGCGGCGATGTGCGCCAGCGCCGCCCCGTCCAACTCCTTCAGTACCCGCGGAACTTGGGCGTCGGCCTGCTCCAGCACGACCGGCGCGCCGTACCGCCCGGCCACCTCCGGCACCTCCGCGCCGCCGGTCGCAAGCCCCGGCCCGCGCACCAGGACCTGCCGGCCGCCCGGCGGCGGCTCGGTCTCCCGCGCCCGCAGCCAGCCGCTCGCCGACGGCGACACACTCACCACGCGCTCCCGCAGCGACGGCAGCACCGCCCACGGCACCCGGTGCAGCCGGGCCGGCGGCACCACCACGAGCGGACCCGGGCCCAGATGCTTCGCCGCCTCGCCCAGCAGCAGCTCCTCGAGCCGTCGTCCCGCCGCGTCCACCACCGGCAGCCGACCCTCCGCCCCGGGGTGTGCCAGTCGCCGCAGCCCTGCCTGGACGTGCTCGGCCTCCCGCTCCGCCTCCGCCAGCAGCCCGCCCGCGAACCGGCGCACCCGCCCACCCCCGCACAGCAGCACCTGAACCCGCCCGTCCAGTACGGCGAGTTCGACCAGCCGCGCCGCGCCGAGTCGCTCCAGCAGCCGGCCCGCGTCGAACCGGTCGCCGCCGAACCGGTCGCCGCCCCAGGGAGCGACCCCGCGGATGTGCAGGGTCCGGGAGCGGATCTCCCGCTCCAGACGCCGCTGTTCACGCTCCAGCGTCGGCACGGGCCTGCCCTCCATCCGGGCGGCGTGCGCTCGGGCGGCGATCACCCGGAACGCGGTCAGCCCGCTCAGCAGCGCCGGGTCGGCCGGCGGCCGGGTGGGCGGCGTCGACAGCGCCGTCGCCCGCCAGCGTTCGCTCCACACCAGCAACTGCCGCGGCCCGCCCCGCTCCAGACTCACCTCCTGGGCCAGCGCGGCGAGTTCGGCGCCCTGCGCGGTGGCCCGGGCCCGCAGCTCCGAGGCGCCCAGCGTCGTGCGATGGTCGTCCAGGACGTCGAGCCCACGCCGGCAGGCCTCCAGCACGCCCCGGCCCGAGCCCGTCGCCCGCGCCCACAGGGCCTGCGCCGCCCAGCCCGTCATCCGCGCCAGCGGCGGGCCGCTGCGCCGGCTGCGGGCGGCGATCCGCAGATACCGCTCGGCGTCCGTCTGCCAGTTCAGGTCCAGCGCGATCCGGCCCGCCAGCAGCCAGGCCTCCGGTGCGGCCGGCGCCTGGAACGCGGCGAGCCGCTCGGCGAGCCTGGCGGCGTCCGCGACCAGCCGGCCCGAGGCGCGCCCGGTGGCGACCCGCGCCTCGATCAGCACCAGCCGCGCGTGCGCCTCCCACCAGGTGCGCCGCTGCCCCGCGAAGAGCCGCTCGGCCATCGCCGCGCGCGCGATCGCCGTCCCCGGATCACCCGCGAGCCGCGCCGCCTTCGCCGCCGCCAGCAGCAGCTCCGCCTTGCGGGTGGACTGTCCGCCGATGCCGTCCAGCACCCCTATGGCCGCGTCCGCCTCGGCGAGCGCCTCCGGCGCGAGTCCGGCCGCCATCAGGACCTCGCAGCGCCGGATGTTGAGCATGAACGTCGGTGTGCCGAGCTTGGCGTAGCGCTCCTCCGCCTCGTCGAGGAGCCTCAGTGCCGCCGGGACGTCCCCCGAGCGGAACGCGGCCAGGCCCCGGCTCTCCACCGCGTCCGCCTTGTCGTGCTCCTGGCCGGTGGTCTCCCACAGCGCCTCGGCCGCCGTGAAGTCGGCCTCGGCCCGGTCCACCGCTCCGAGAGCGAGATGCACGGTGGCGCGCAGGGTGAGGGCGCGCGCCGTCCAGATGACGTCGTCCGCCCCGCGCAGTACGGGTATCGCCCGGCGGACGTCCTCCAGGGCCTCGCGATGCAGGCCGAGCACCCACAAGGAGTAGGCACGCCGGTAGAGCACGCGCGCGCGGGTGTGGCCCGTGCCGCGCTCGACCCCCTGCTCGAACGCCGTCAGTCCCTGCCGGGTGCGGCCCGCGTGCACCAGGGCCACGCCGAGTGTGCCGAGGACGTCCGCCTCCCGCTCGGCGGAGTCCGCGCGCGCCGCGAGATCCCGGGCGCGCCGCAGATGGTCCAGGGCGAGCCGCATGTCGCCCCAGTCCCGCTGCCAGATGCCGATCACCTGGTGGGCGACCGAGGCGTGCAACGGCGTCGGATCGGTGTCGAGCAGTCCTTCCGCCCGCGACAACGCTTCGCCCGGGGCAGCGAACACCATCGGCAGCAGTTCGAGAACCGAGTCGTTTCCCGCTGTCACCCCACGGATGGTAGTGCTCCGGCCTGCACGCCACACCCGTTCGGCGGCGTATCCACCAGTAACAATTGGACGTCGTGTCAACGGACTCGGCGCGGGCGGAGACGTGGTCAGGGGGCGCAACGAGGGGGCGCGCGACCGCAACCACACCACCTGACTGCGCAACCGCACCACCCGAACCGGTCGTCGCATCACCTGTATCAGACGACCGCCTCGCGGGTCTTGCTGACGACCACCGGCTGTAGGGGAGGACACGCCATGGCACCACAGCGATTCCACGAGCAGTTCGACCAGATCCAACGCGCCCTGCCCGACGTCCCGTTGGCGATGGGCCCGGACGACTCCGCCGAGTTCATCTACGAGAAGGGAGTCGTCCTCGCCCGCGACGGGGAGGAGGCCCAGGTCGTCGAGGACGCCGTCCGCTCGCACTTCACCGCGACCGAGGGCCTGGCCCCGGAGCAGGTGCGCCGGGCGGGCCCGCGGTCCAACCGCTCCGGGATCACCCGCATCCGGGTCGGCGACCCCGGGCAGGGGGGCCGCGGCGCCGACCACACCGTGGCGGGAGCCCTGCGCGCGCTGCGGGAGGCGGAGGGACGCACGGGCCGCCGCCTGGTCAGCCGCAACCACGTGGTGTCCATCGCGGTCAACGCCTGTCCCGGCGACGAGCCGGTGCCCGTCCCGCGCACCGAGCCGCCCAACCCGTCCGCGGCCCGGTCGGCGCACGGGGCGGACGGCCCGGCCGGCGCCGTCGGCGTGCTCGTCGTCGACACCGGCCTGACGCACGACTACCGCTCCTACCCGCTGCTGGCCCGCACCGAGGGCGACGCCCAGCTCAGGGAGACCGACGACAACGGCATCCTCCAGCAGTACGTGGGCCACGGCACGTTCATCGCCGGACTGATCGCGGCCGTCGCCCCCGACACCGACGTCACCGTGCGCAACACCCTCAACGACGCCGGCGCGATCCTGGAGTCGGAGTTCGGCGAGAGGCTCTTCGACGCCGTCGAGGACGGCTGGCCCGACATCATCAGCCTCTCCGCCGGCACCTCCAACGGCGGCGTCGACGGCCTGCTCGGCGTGGCCGCGTTCATGGATGAACTCCGCGCGCACGACACCCTGTTGGTCGCCGCCGCCGGCAACAACGCCAGCGCCGCCCCCTTCTGGCCGGCCGCCTACGCCGCCCTGCCCGACTACGCCGACGCGGTGCTGTCGGTGGGCGCGCTGCGCGGCGACGGCGAGTTCGGCGCCTGCTTCAGCAACCACGGTCCGTGGGTCATGGCGTACGCCCCCGGCGAGCGCCTCACCAGCGCCCTCACCGGCTTCGACACCCCCGTCCCGTACGTCTACCAGCACTCCACCTACGAGGCCTGCCGCTACGGCTTCACCTACTCCTGCACCTGCTGCTCCCCGCGCCACACCGGTGTGCTGAGCGAGGCGCAGCAGCTCACCCCCGGCAAGCCGGACCAGGTGATGTTCGAGGGGCTGGCCGCCTGGAGCGGGACGTCCTTCGCGACTCCCGTGGTGGCAGGGCTCGTCGCCGCCTGCATGACCGAACACCAGGAGAGCGATCCCCGTGCCGCCGCCCGCCGACTGCTCGCCACGAACACCGAGTTCGCCGAGGTGCGCGGGGCGCACGTCCCGGCCCTCCGTCCGGCCACCTGGCGCCCGGTCCCGGTGGGCCCGGCGTGAGGGCCCCATGACGTCCGGGACAAGCCCCGCCACGGCGTACGATGACAGGCCGTACACGAGGGGTGGGACCGTGGACCGTACTGATGTCGGCGCGCTCGTCCAGTCCGCCGTCGACGGTGACACGGCGGCCTGGAAAGCGCTGGTGGACGGGTTGAGCCCGTTGGTCTGGTCGGTCGTGCGCGCACACCGGCTCTCCGACGCCGACGGCCACGAGGTGTACCAGACCGTCTGGTTCCGCTTCGCCCAGCATCTCGGCCGGATCCGCGAGCCGCACAAGGCGGGCTCCTGGCTCGCCAGCACCGCGCGCAACGAGTGCCTGAAAGTGATCAAGGGCCTGAGGCGGCTGACGCCGACCGACGATCCTCAGCTGCTCGACCGGGCCAGCGAGGACCTCACACCGGAGCAGTCGGTCCTGGACTCGGAGGAGGCGGCCGCGCAGAGCGAGCGCGTCCGCTTCCTGTGGCAGGAGTTCGAGGCGCTCGGCGAGCGTTGCAGGCAACTGCTGGGGGTGCTGATCGCCTCACCGCCGCCCAGCTATCAGGAGGTGTCGGCCGCACTCGGCATCGCCGTCGGCAGCATCGGACCGATGCGCCAGCGATGTCTGCGCCGGCTGCGCGCCCGACTCGACGCACGGGGAGCACGGTGAGCGACATGAACGGCATGAACGGCATGAACGACGACGAGCGGGACGACATCTTCGGCGAAGTCCCCTTCGTCGACGAGGAGTTCGACCACGACCGCCTGGAGGAGGAACTCCGTCGGGCCGCCGCCGTCCTGGACCCGGTCCCGGCCGAACTGCGCCGGGCCGCCATCGAGGCCTACGCGCTGCACGATCTGGACGCGCGGATCGCCGAGCTGACGTTCGACTCGCTGGTCGACGCCATCCCGGTGCGGGGAGCGGAGGACGTGCCCCGGATGCTGACCTTCCACACGGGTGGGCTGACGGTCGACGTCGAAGTGAGCGGCGAGGGACTCATGGGCCAGCTGCTGCCGCCCCAGGCCGCCTCGATCGAGGTCCTGCACGGCCCCCGGGCGGGCGCCGCCCTCACCGCCGACGACATGGGCCGCTTCGCCTGCTCCGCACCGCCCACCGGGCCGTTCGCCCTGCGGCTGCGGACCGGCGGGGAGGTGGTCGTCACGGAGTGGCTGCGCGCCTGAGGCCCGACAACTCGCGCCCGCGCCCGCGGCGCGGACCCCGGCCGCCTGTCGCGCGGAAGTGCTCCAGCCCGACGTCAGCCGGTGACGGCGGTCACGAGGGACGCCAGCGCAGAGGCGAGCCGGGTGAGCCCCGGACCGGCCGGACCGCCCGGCTCGCTCATGTACGTGTCCCGGCGGATCTCCACCATCAGCGCGCTCACCCGGGGGTTCTTCCCGTAGTACTCCAGGGGTACGTACGCCCCGGAGAACGGGCTGTCCAGCCCGGTCTCCCCGACCGCCGCCCCGAACGCCTCCTGTGCGGCGGCGAGCAGGTCGGCCGGGGTGTGGAAGGCGTCGGTGCCCAGACACACCGGCGGCCGCGGCCCCTCGCCGTGCAGCTCGTAGGGCAGCGGCGCGCCGGGGTAGGAGTGCACATCGACGACGACGGCCCGCCCGACGGCCGCCAGCCGCTCGGCGACGGCATCGGTCATCGCCTGTGCGTACGGCCGGAAGTAGCGGGCGACCAACGGCTCGGGATCGGTCTGCGCGGGCCGCAGCACCTCGCGGTGCGTGGTCCGCGTGTACACGGCGCCCATGCCGACGGCCCGCATCTCCTCCCGTTCGTCCGGGAACCGCTCCGGGTCGACCACCAGTCGCGACAGGCGGTTGACGAACCGCCAGGGAGTGACGGCCGCCAGCCGGGCCGCCTCCTCGGCGAGTTCAGCGGTGTGCGAGTCGGTGATGTGGTTCAGCTCCTGCTCCAGTGCCGCGTCGTCCAGCACGATGCCCGCGCGTACCTCGGCCGGTATCTCTCGCGCCGAGTGCGGCACATGCAGGATCACCGGGGAGGCGGCGGCACCGGGCAGGAACGCGAAGGAGGGGCCGGCGGGGGGCATGAGGCTGCTCCGGGGGCTGTGGGCCGAAAAGCCGGGAACGCGGCTCCGCCCCGGCCGGGTGGTGCCGGGCGGGGCGGAGGCGTGGTGCGGGGTGACGGTCAGCTCAGGGTTGCCAGGGCCTCGGTCCAGGTGGGCGACGGGCGCATGACCTTCGCCGCCTTCGCCGGGTCGGGCTGGTAGTAGCCGCCGATGTCGGCCGGCTTGCCCTGGACGGCGAGCAGTTCGTCGACGATCTTCTGCTCGTTCGCCGCGAGGGTCTCGGCGAGCGGGGCGAAGGCCTTCGCCAGGTCCGCGTCGTCGGTCTGCGTCGCCAGCTCCTGCGCCCAGTACAGGGACAGGTAGAAGTGGCTGCCGCGGTTGTCGATGCCGCCGACGCGACGGGTCGGGGACTTGTCCTCGTTGAGGAAGGTCGCCGTGGCGCGGTCGAGGGTGTCGGCGAGGACCTGGGCGCGGGCGTTGCCGGTGAACGTCGCGTACTGCTCCAGGGAGGGGACCAGCGCGAAGAACTCGCCGAGGGAGTCCCAGCGCAGGTAGTTCTCCTTGACCAGCTGCTGGACGTGCTTCGGCGCGGAGCCGCCGGCGCCCGTCTCGAACAGGCCGCCGCCCGCCATCAGCGGGACGACCGACAGCATCTTGGCGCTGGTGCCCAGCTCCAGGATCGGGAACAGGTCGGTCAGGTAGTCACGCAGGACGTTGCCCGTGACGGAGATGGTGTCCTCGCCGCGGCGGATGCGCTCGATGGACAGCTTGGTCGCCTCGACAGGGGACAGGATCTTGATGTCCAGGCCCTCGGTGTCGTGCTCCGGCAGGTACTGCTTGACCTTCTCGATGATCACCGCGTCGTGGCCGCGGGTCTGGTCCAGCCAGAAGACGGCCGGGTCGCCGGTGGCACGGGCGCGGGTGACGGCCAGCTTGACCCAGTCACGGATCGGCGCGTCCTTGGTCTGGCAGGCGCGGAAGATGTCACCGGCGGCGACGGCCTGCTCCAGGACGACATTGCCGGCCTCGTCGACCAGGCGGACCGTGCCGGCGGCCTTGATCTCGAAGGTCTTGTCGTGGGAGCCGTACTCCTCGGCCTTCTGCGCCATGAGGCCCACGTTCGGGACGGAGCCCATGGTGGCCGGGTCGAAGGCGCCGTTCGCGCGGCAGTCCTCGATGACGGCCTGGTAGACGCCGGAGTAGCTGTGGTCCGGCAGCACCGCGAGGGTGTCGGCCTCCTGGCCGTCCGCGCCCCACATGTGGCCGGAGGTGCGGATCATGGCCGGCATCGAGGCGTCGACGATCACGTCGGACGGCACGTGCAGGTTGGTGATGCCCTTGTCGGAGTCGACCATGGCGAGGGCCGGGCCCTCGGCGAGCTCCGCGTCGAAGGACGCCTTGATCGCATCGCCCTCGGGCAGGGCCTCCAGACCCTTGAGGATGGCGCCGAGACCGTCGTTGGGGGACAGGCCGGCGGCGGCGAGCGTGGCGCCGTACTGCTCGAAGGTCTTCGGGAAGAAGACGCGTACGACATGGCCGAAGATGATCGGGTCGGAGACCTTCATCATCGTCGCCTTCAGGTGCACGGAGAACAGCACGCCCTCGGCCTTGGCGCGGGCGACCTGGGCGGCGAGGAACTCGTTCAGCGCGTCGGCGCGCAGCACGGCGGCGTCGACGACCTCACCGGCGATGACCTTCAGGGGCTTGCGAAGAGCGGTGACGGAGCCGTCCTCACCGACCAGCTCGAAGCGCAGCGTGGTGTCCTCGGCGATGACAGCGGACTTCTCGGTGGCGGCGAAGTCGTTCTCGCCCATGGTCGCGACGTTCGTCTTGGACTCGGCGGTCCAGGCGCCCATGCGGTGGGGGTGGGTCTTGGCGTAGTTCTTGACCGACGCGGGGGCGCGGCGGTCGGAGTTGCCCTCGCGCAGGACCGGGTTCACGGCGGAGCCCTTGACCTTGTCGTAGCGGGCCTGGATGTCCCGCTCCTCGTCGGTCTTCGGGTCGTCCGGGTAGTTCGGCAGCGCGTAGCCCTGTGCCTGCAGCTCGGCGACCGCGGCCTTGAGCTGCGGGATCGACGCCGAGACGTTCGGCAGCTTGATGATGTTGGCCTCGGGCGTCTTGGCCAGCTCGCCCAGCTCGTGCAGGGCGTCCGGGATGCGCTGGTCCTCGGTCAGGTACTCCGGGAACACGGCGATGATGCGCCCGGCCAGCGAGATGTCCCGCGTCTCCACGGAGACACCGGCCTGCGAGGCGTACGCCTGGACCACCGGCAGGAAGGAATACGTCGCCAGGGCCGGGGCCTCGTCAGTGTGCGTATAGATGATGGTCGAGTCAGTCACCGGGTGCTCCGCTCCACGTCTGCAACATTGCTCGACATCAAGATATCTCGTGCCGGGGTCCGGCTCGACAGGGGTCTCCCCACGGTCGGGATGTCCGGGTGTCGTCCCGGTGCAACCGAATCGTCTGTTTTCGAGGTCATGGCAAGGAGAGAGCGTCGAACCTCATCCGACGGCCGGACGGACCACCCGGCCGCCCGACCGAAAGCGGACCATGAGATATCGCAGCAGAGTGACGGCCCCGGCGGCCGTCCTGATCGGCACGACAGCCGCGCTGACCGGGGGAAACACGGCGTACGCGGGCGCGCAGGACACGGGTGCGAAGACCGGGGCCGGCCCGGCGCCCGAGAGCCTCGGCGACCCCGTCTTCCCGGCCCTCGGCAACGACGGCTACCGCGTCGCCGCCTACCACCTCGACTTCTCCTACGACCCCACGACCGCCCTCGTCGACGCCACGGCGACCCTGGAGCTGCGCACCGCCCAGGCCCTCGGCCGCTTCTCGCTCGACTCCCTCGGCCTGGACATACGCACGGTCCGCGTCGACGGCCGCACGGCCGCCTTCGAGCAGGTGGACGAGAAGCTGCGGATCACTCCCGCCCGGCCCCTGCACGCCCGGGCCCGGGTCACCGTGTGCGTGACGTACACGGTGGACCCGCGCCGTACGCTCGCGCACACCGCGTGGGTTCCCACCCCGGACGGGTTCGCCGTCTGCCCGCAGCCGGACTCGGCGCACACCGTCTTCCCCTGCAACGACCATCCGTCGGACAAGGCGGACCTCACCTGCCGGATCACCGTCCCGGCCGCCCTGCGCGCCGTCGCGAGCGGCACGCTCGTCTGCACCGAGCGCCTGGCCGGCGACCGCACCGCGTACACCTACCGCTCGCGCTCGCCGATCGCCACCGAACTGGTGCAGATCACGGTCGGCGACTACATCGTCAAGGAGCGCCGGGGACCGCACGGACTGCCCCTGCGGGACGTCGTCCCGACCGCCCGGGCCGAGGCGCTGGAGCCCGCGCTCGCCCTCACCCCGGGCCTGGTCGAGTGGATCGAGGCGCGGCTCGGCGCCTACCCCTTCGAGACGTACGGCCTGCTGCCCTGCAACTCCGACGACCCGAACGCCTTCGACTTCACCGGTCTGGAGACCCAGACCCTCACCCTGTACAAGCCGAACTTCCTGCTCCAGGCGGAGCCGAAGATCGGCTCGCACATGATGCACGAGCTGGTCCACTCCTGGTTCGGCAACAGCGTCAGCCCCGCCACCTGGGCCGACCTGTGGCTCAACGAGGGCCACGCCGACTTCTACGGGCTGCTCTACCGCTACGAGCGCGGCTGGACCGACTCGCTCGGCTACAGCACGTTCGAGGACCGGATGAAGTTCACCTACGGCCTCGGTGACCAGTGGCGGCACGACTCGGGCCCGGTCGCCGCCCCGAACGCCGTCAACCTCTTCGACAGCCAGCGCTACACGGGCGGCGTCCTGGTGCTGTACGCGCTGCGTCAGGTCGTCGGCGAGGACGTCTTCCACGCGATCGAGCGCTGCTTCCTGGACCGGTACCGCAACTCCTCGGCGACGACGGAGGACTACATCGCCGTCGCCTCGAAGGTGTACGGACAGGACCTGTCCGGGTTCCTGCGGGACTGGCTGTACGGCACGACGACACCACGTATGCCCGGCCACCCGGACTGGACCGTGACGCCCGCGAAGACCTCCCTGGCCGCCCCGCACAGTCGCAGGGGCGGGCACTGGCACGAGAACTCCGCGACCCTCTGAGGCGACGGCCGCCGTCAGTCGTGCAGGGCGGACACCTCGCCCTGCACGACGTCGTCGGGCGTGCGCTGCTGCGGGATGACCACCGCGCCCTGCTGCAACGCCACCGTCCGGGCCGGCGCCGGGATCCGGATGCCCTCCTCGCGGTAGCGGCGGTGCAGCCGCTTGATGAACTCGTGCTTGATCCGGTACTGGTCGCTGAACTCGCCGACGCCCAGGATCACCGTGAAGCCGATCCGCGAGTCGCCGAAGGTGTGGAAGCGGATGGCGGGTTCGTGGTGCGGAAGAGCGCCCTCCACCCCCGTCATGACCTGCTCGATGACCTCCGTGGTCACGCGCTCCACATGCTCCAGATCGCTGTCGTAGGCCACGCCGACCTGCACCAGGATCGTCAACTCCTGCTCGGGACGCATGTAGTTGGTCATGTTCGTCTTGGCGAGCTGCCCGTTGGGGATGACAACGAGGTTGTTGGAGAGCGCGCGCACGGTCGTCTGCCGCCAGTTGATGTCCTCGACGTACCCCTCCTCGCCGCTGCTCAGCTTGATGTAGTCGCCGGGCTGCACGGTCTTGGAGGCGAGGATGTGGATGCCCGCGAAGAGGTTCGCGAGGGTGTCCTGGAGGGCGAGCGCGACGGCGAGACCGCCGACGCCCAGGGCGGTCAGCAGCGGGGCTATCGAAATGCCCAGCGTCTGCAGCACCACCAGGAAGCCGATCGCCAGGACCAGTATCCGGGTGATGTTCACGAAGATCGTGGCCGACCCGGCGACGCCGGAGCGCGAGGTGGTCACCGACTGCACCAGTCCGGCGACGACCCGCGCCGCCGACACCGTCACCACGAAGATCAGCAGCACCGTCAGACACTGGTTGACGGTGTGCTGGACGGCCTTCGTCAGCGGCAGCGCCGCGCCCGCGGCCGCCGCACCGCCGGCGATCGCCGCCCACGGCACCACGGTGCGCAGCGCGTCCACGACGACGTCGTCGCCGCTCCACCTGGTGCGCTTGGCGTGCTTCGCCAGCCAGCGCAGCAGCGTGCGCGACAGGAAGGCCGCCAACAGCCCGGTGGCCAGGGCGATTCCGGCGATGACGCCGTCGTCCAGAGTCAGTGCGCGGTTCACCGGTCACCTCCGGGAAGTCGATCCGCGGCACACGGGGCCGCCGACGGCCGGATGTGAAGTCTCGTCACGATGTCACCTGCTCGGTTCCGGGAAGTGCGGTCGCGTCCCTCCGCAGAGAAGACGCAACCGCTCATCCTGCCGTATCCGACACGGGAGTTCGTACCCGAGGAACCGGCCGTGGCGGAGGGATCGCGCAGCTCAGGGCGGCCCCACCGGTCCAGTTTCCGCGAACCCGGCCGAAAAGCGTCCCCGCGTACGGATGTGAGAGCCCCCGGGACGGCGTACGCGGGCGTGAGCTTCCGCTTGGGTCAGATCACCTTCATCCGCACCAGCGCCCCGAGCGTCAACGCCCCCGGCAGCAGCGGCAGCCACACCGTGATGATCCGGTAGCCGAGGACCACGGCCGTGGCGAGAGCCACCGGGCCGCCCGCCGCCACCAGGGCCACGACCAGCGCCGCCTCCACCGAGCCGATCCCGCCCGGCGTCGGCACCAGCGCGACCGCCACCGTCGCCGCCAGATACGCGACCGCCATGTGCCCCACCGGCACCGGCAGCCCCAACGCCTGACCCACCGCGGCGAGGCCGGCCGCCTGGAGGACCGGGAACGCCAGGGAGCCACCCCACAGGGCCAGCGCCCGGGCCGGCCGGGAGTGCACCGAGCGCGCCTCGCCGAGCGCGGTGCGCAGGAACGAACACACCGCCGACCGCAGCCGCCGTACGAGGGCGAGCACGGCCGCCGTCACGAGCGCCACCACCGCGAGCGCGCCCAGCAGCGGGCCGAGCGCCCCGTCGGGCAGCAGGGAACCGAACTGCAGCGCGTCGGGGAAGACGAGCAGCAGCACGGTCAGCAGACCCACCCTCGCCACGCCCTCCGCCAGCAGATACAGCGCGAGGGCCGCCGAGGAGCGGGCCAGCGGCACCCCGCACACCGTCATGAACCGCAGGTTGACCGCGCCCGCGCCGAGGCCCGTCGGCAGCAGGTGGTTGGCCGCGCCCGCCGCGAACTGCGTGGCCAGCAGCCGCCGGCCGGGCAGCCGCTCCACGACCGCGCCCTGCCGGGTGAAGGCCGCCGCGACCCACGTCAGACACGTCGCCCCGACCGCGGCCAGCAGCCAGGGCCACTCGGCTCTGCGCAACTGTGCGAAACCCTCGGCGAGGACGGACCGGTGCCGCACCGCGACCACGGTGACCAGCAGGAGCGGAAGCAGACACAGGACCTGGCGCGCCGGCACACGCCGGGCCGGCCTGCCTGGGGGAACGGGAACCGCTGTCACACTCGGAGAGGTTCTCCGCACGGCGCCAACGGCGGGTTGCCGAAGCGGGGACGGAACATTACGTACGGTCATCGGGTCCGTCCTCTGATCCTTTGTCCATATGGGGAGAACGTTGACCTCAAGGTCGCTTGAGGTTCTACGGTCAGTCCTATGAGCATGGAAACCACGGCGTGGATGCAGCTGCACAGCGTCATGAACGCCCAGCAGGAACGCCGCCCCTTCGACCGTGCGGCGCTGCGCCGCATCGGCGAGTTCGCCCGACCGCACCGCCGCCGGATCGCTCTGTTCGTCGTGCTGGGGGTGATGACCGCACTGCTCGCCGTGGCCACCCCCGTCCTCGCCGGATGGGTCGTCGACGCGATCGTGTCGCACGGCGACGCCGACAGGGTCGTCCGGCTCGCCCTGCTCATCGCAGGCATCGCGGTGCTGGAGGCGGCGCTCGGCATCCTGGGCAGGAGGCTCTCGTCGACGCTCGGGGAGGGGCTCATCCTCGATCTGCGCACGGCCGTGTTCGATCATGTGCAGCGGATGCCGGTCGCGTTCTTCACACGTACCCGTACGGGAGCGCTCGTCTCCCGACTCAACAACGACGTGATCGGCGCCCAGCGGGCCTTCAGCAACACGCTCTCCGGAGTGGTCTCCAACCTGGTCACCCTGGTCCTCACCCTCGCCGTCATGCTCACCCTGTCCTGGCAGGTCACACTGCTCGCGCTCGCCCTGCTGCCGGTGTTCGTGATCCCGGCGCGCCGCATGGGGAGCCGGATGGCCGGCATGCAGCGGGAGGCGGCCGCGCTCAACGCGGCGATGGGCACCCGGATGACCGAGCGCTTCTCGGCGCCCGGCGCCACCCTGATCAAGCTGTTCGGCCGCCCGGAGCAGGAGTCGGCGGAGTTCGCGGCGCGGGCCGCCCGGGTCCGGGACATCGGCGTGCGCACGGCCACCGCGCAATCGGTCTTCATCACCGCCCTGACCCTCGTCTCCGCCCTGGCCCTCGCCCTCGTCTACGGACTCGGCGGCCACCTCGCCCTGAAGGGCACCCTCGAACCGGGTGACGTCGTCGCCCTCGCCCTGCTCCTGACCCGCCTCTACGCCCCGCTCACCTCCCTCGCCGGGGCCCGCGTGGAGGTGATGAGCGCGCTGGTCAGCTTCGAGCGGGTGTTCGAGGTGCTCGACCTGAAGCCGCTCATCGAGGAGAAACCGGACGCCCGCGAGGTCCCCGAGGGCCCCGTCTCCGTGGAGTTCGACGACGTCCGCTTCGGCTACCCGTCCGCCGACAAGGTCTCCCTCGCCTCCCTGGAGGAGGTCGCCGTCCTCGACACCCGCGACGGCGCCGAGGTCCTGCACGGCGTCTCCTTCCGCGCCGACCCGGGGCAGACCGTCGCCCTCGTCGGCTCCTCCGGCGCCGGCAAGTCCACCATCGCGCAGCTCCTGCCACGCCTCTACGACGTCGACGCCGGCGCCGTCCGCATCGGCGGGATCGACGTCCGCGAACTGAGCGCGGGCTCCCTGCGGGCCACCCTCGGCATGGTCACCCAGGACGGCCACCTCTTCCACGACACCGTCCGCGCGAACCTCCTGCTCGCCCGTCCGACGGCCACCGAGGACGACCTCTGGGACGCCCTGCGCCGCTCCCGCCTCGACGACCTGGTCCGCTCCCTGCCCGACGGCCTCGACACCGTCGTCGGCGAACGCGGCTACCGCCTCTCCGGCGGCGAACGCCAGCGCATGACCATCGCCCGGCTGCTGCTGGCCCGTCAGCGCGTCGTCATCCTCGACGAGGCCACCGCCCACCTCGACAACACCTCCGAGGCGGCCGTCCAGGAGGCCCTCGCCGAGGCGCTCGCGGACCGCACCGCGGTCGTCATCGCCCACCGTCTGTCCACCGTGCGCGCCGCCGACCTGATCCTCGTCGTCGAGTCCGGCCGGATCGTGGAACGCGGCACGCACGAGGAACTGCTGGCGGCGGGCGGACGGTACGCGGAGCTGTACCGCACGCAGTTCCAGCAGCCGGGGATCACGGAGGCCGCCGCGCTGTGAGGACCACGCCGTGACAGCCACGCCGCGACGCCCGTGCCCTGGCGGGCGTCGCGCCGTGCAAGGGCCGCGCCGACCTCGCGTCAGGCCTCGGTGGTGATCAGCCAGAACCGGCCGTCGTGGCGGCGCAGCGTGGGCGCGTACACCCCTGTGGAGGAGGGGGCCGTGTCGGGGAGCTCCAGTTGCGAGGGCCGGTCCAGCGCGTGCCCGATCAGCCGCCAGTGCACCAGGTCACGGCTGTGCCAGATCGGCACGCCCGGTACGTACTCGAAGCTGGACGTCGCCACGTAGTAGTCGTCGCCGGACCGGCAGATGCTCGGGTCAGGGCTGAAGCCGGGGATCACGGGATTGTCGAAGAACGCCATGTCCGTCCAGAGGTCTGTGGGTGTGCGGGTGTGCGGTCGAGGAAAACGCGCTGTGAGAGTCGATATGTTGAAGCGCTTCGAAAGTCGCACGTGCGACTGTGCCTTTCAACGGGTGCGTGGGCAACGTGCCTATCGTCAAAAACCGTGCTGAAGAGCGTGCTGGGACCGCTGTAGTTGTCGAAGCGCTTCGACGCATCTCGTCGGGGACGCCCGCGCCGGGACGTGTCTTGACCCCCGGTCGGTGCTCCACGATGCTTTGTTGCGGCACATGGAAAACGTGCCGCAATGAGCAACATCGACTCAGGTCTCGTACCAGCCGAGGAGTGGCCATGACGCATCAGGTCCGTGCTGTCGTCGCGCGAGGGAAGGGCGCCCCCGTCAGCCTGGAAACGATCATCGTGCCCGATCCCGGCCCGGGGGAGGCGCTGGTGAAGATCGAGGCCTGCGGGGTCTGCCACACCGATCTGCACTACCGGCAGGGCGGCATCAACGACGACTTCCCCTTCCTGCTGGGGCATGAGGCCGCAGGCGTCGTGGAGTCGGTGGGGGAGGGGGTCACCGATGTCGCGCCCGGCGACTTCGTCATCCTCAACTGGCGTGCGGTGTGCGGCCAGTGCCGGGCCTGTCTGCGCGGCCGCCCCTGGTACTGCTTCAACACGCACAACGCCAAGCAGAAGATGACCCTGCTCGACGGCACCGAGCTGTCCCCGGCGCTGGGCATCGGCGCGTTCGCGGAGAAGACGCTGGTGGCGGCCGGTCAGTGCACGAAGGTCGACCCGGCGGCTTCGGCGGCGGCCGCCGGTCTGCTGGGATGCGGGGTGATGGCCGGCCTCGGCGCCGCCATCAACACCGGCAACGTCGGACGCGGTGACAGCGTGGCCGTCATCGGCTGTGGCGGAGTGGGGGACGCGGCGGTCGTCGGCGCGCACCTGGCCGGCGCGGCGAAGATCATCGCGGTGGACATCGACGACCGGAAACTGGCCACGGCCAAGAAGCTCGGCGCGACCCACACCGTCAACTCCAAGGAGAACGACGCGGTCGAGGCGATCCGCGAGCTGACCGGCGGCTTCGGCGCCGACGTCGTCATCGAGGCGGTCGGCCGCCCGGAGACCTACAAGCAGGCCTTCTACGCCCGCGACCTCGCCGGCACGGTCGTCCTGGTCGGCGTGCCCACCCCCGAGATGAAGCTCGAGCTGCCCCTGCTCGACGTGTTCGGGCGGGGCGGCTCGCTGAAGTCGTCCTGGTACGGCGACTGCCTGCCCTCCCGCGACTTCCCGATGCTCATCGACCTCTATCTCCAGGGCCGGCTCGACCTGGACGCCTTCGTCACCGAGACCATCCAGCTGGACGAGGTGGAGAAGGCCTTCGAGCGGATGCACGGCGGCGACGTCCTGCGCTCGGTCGTGGTCCTGTGACGGCCGCCCGCATCGAACACCTGGTGACCTCGGGGACGTTCTCGCTGGACGGCGGCACCTGGGACGTCGACAACAACGTGTGGATCATCGGCGACGACCACGAGGTGATCGTCGTCGACGCCGCCCACGACGCCGGGGCCATCGCCGAAGCCGTCGGCGGGCGCACGCTGACGGCCATCGTCTGCACCCACGCCCACAACGACCACATCGACGCCGCACCCGAACTCGCGGCGCGCACCGGAGCGCCGATCCTCCTCCACCCGGACGACCTCCCGCTGTGGAAGCAGACCCACCCGGACCGGATGCCCGACGGCGAACTCGCCGACGGCCGGCTGCTCACGGTGGCCGGCGTCGAGCTGACCGTGCTGCACACCCCGGGGCACGCCCCGGGCGCCGTCTGTCTGTACGCGCCCGCCCTGTCGGCGCTGTTCAGCGGCGACACGCTGTTCGCGGGCGGGCCCGGCGCCACGGGGCGCTCGTACAGCGACTTCCCCACCATCGTCGACTCGATCCGGGGCCGGCTGCTCACGCTGCCGGGCGACACCGTCGTACACACCGGGCACGGGGAGACGACCACCGTCGGAGCCGAGGCTCCGCACCTTCAGGAGTGGATCGACCGCGGATTCTGACCGCCTTCCGGTGTTCCTCGTGCGGCGCCCGTTCCGCCTGTTTGCGCAGGTGGTTCGGGCGCTTCGAGCTGCCCGGAGGCCGGTCGCCCGAGCCCTTGGAACGAGGCCTTTGGACGCCTTGACAACGGTTCGGAGCGGCCCGCAGACTGGCGTTGCGCTAACCGCAATCCGTTTCGCTATACGCACCGAGGTGTCATGATGATTCCCGCGTGCCGTCTCGCGGATCTCCCGCGAGGTGAGGCCTTCCGGCTCGACATCGACCCGCCGGTCTCGGTGTTCCACACCGACGACGGCGAGCTCTTCGCCATCGACGACACCTGCACCCACCAGGACGCCTCGCTCGCCGACGGCTGGCTGGAGGGCTGCGAGGTGGAATGCCCACTGCATGCCTCGAAGTTCGACCTGCGGACCGGCGCCGTCGACGCCCCGCCGGCCAAGCTTCCGGTCCGGACGCACGAGGTCGTCGTCGAGGACGGCATGATCCATGTCCGGGTGTCCACGGACGCCCCGAACCTGCCGCCCTGCATCGCCTCCCGGCTCGCCGGAGGTCCCGCGTGAGAACCGTGGCCGTGGTGGGCGCCTCGCTGGCCGGACTCTCGGCGGCACGCTCACTGCGCAAGCAGGGCTACGACGGGCGGCTGGTCGTCATCGGCGACGAGACGCACCGCCCGTACGACAGGCCCCCGCTGTCCAAGGAGTTCCTGGCCGGCGCCCTCGGCGAGGCGGAGCTCTCGCTGGAGGCGGACGACGAGGACCTGCGGGCGGAGTGGCTGCTGGGCGTCCGCGCCACCGGACTCAACCGCACCGAGCGGGCCGTCCGGCTCGCCGACGGACGGGAGGTGCGCGCCGACGGCATCGTCATCGCGACCGGCGCCGCCGCGCGCACACTGCCCGGTACCGAGGGCCTGGCCGGAGTGCACGCGCTGCGCACCCTGGACGACGCCCGCGCCCTGCGCGACGAACTGGCCCGGGGTGGACGGCTGGTGGTGATCGGCGGCGGATTCATCGGCGCCGAGGTCGCTTCCACCGCCTGCGCCCTCGGGCTCGACGTGACGGTCGTCGAGGTGGCCCCGACGCCGCTCGCCGGACCGCTCGGCGCGGCCATGGGCGCCGTCGTCTCCGCTCTCCACACCGACCACGGCGTTCGCCTGCTGTGCGGCGTGGGCGTCAAGGGGCTGAGCGGCGAGTCCCGCGTCGACGCCGTCCTGCTCGAGGACGGCCGCAGCGTCCCGGCCGACATCGTGGTGGTCGGTGTGGGGGCCCGGCCGTGCGTCGACTGGCTGGCGGGATCGGGCGTCGAGCTCGACAACGGCGTGAAGTGCGGCGCCGACGGACGCACGGCTCTCGCCGGGGTGGTCGCCGTCGGCGACTGCGCCAACTGGTACGACCCTCGCGCGGGCGCCCACCGCCGTGTCGAGCACTGGACCGGAGCGCGCGAGCGCCCCGACGCCGCGGTCGCCGTACTGCTCGCGGGCGGAGCGGTGGAACCCGGCGTGCCCCGGCCGCCGTACTTCTGGTCCGACCAGTACGGCGTCAAGATCCAGTTCGCCGGCCACGCGGCCGGCGCCGACAGCGTGACGGTCGAGGAGGGCGCCGCGGACGACCGCAACGTCCTGGCCGTCTACCGGCGCGCCGGACATCCGGTCGCCGTCCTCGGGATGAACCAGCCCCGGCTGTTCACCCGTTGGCGTAAGCAACTCGCCGCCGCGACGTCCTGACCCCGCCCCACCCGCATCACCCGCCGCGGCTGCCCATGCACGCCGCATCGCTTCCTGCACAACGCCGCCCGGTGTCGCTCTTCCCGGCGCGTGACCGACCCCTCCACGACGTTCCCGAGGAGTGCATCGTGACCTCGACCAGCCTGCCGGACAGCCTGATCGCCACCCTCCCCGGCTCCTCCTACACGGATCCCACGATCTTCACCCAGGAGCAGGAGCGCATATTCGAATCCATGTGGTTCTGCGTCGCGCGCGCCTCCGAACTGGCGAAGCCCGGTGCCTTCCGCACCGTCGACGTGGGCCGCGAGAGCATCCTCGTCACCCGCGCACGGGACAACAGCATCCGTGCCTACTTCAATGTGTGCCGGCACCGCGGCGCCAAGCTGTGCACGGAGGAGACCGGCGAGGTCAAGCGGGCCTTCCAATGCCCGTACCACGCCTGGACGTACGACCTGAACGGCAAGCTCGTCGCGGCGCCCAACCTGACCAAGATGCCCGACGTCGGCCGCACCGAGTACGGTCTGGTGAGCATCGCCGTGCGGGAATGGCTCGGCTACGTCTGGGTGTGCCTCGCGGAGAACCCGCCCTCCTTCGAGGAGGACGTCATCGGCGAGGTCGTCGCGCGGCTGGGCGATGTGGAGTCGATCCAGCGCTACGACATCGACAACCTCTCGGTCGGCAAACGGATCGTCTACGACGTCAAGGCGAACTGGAAGCTCATCATCGAGAACTTCATGGAGTGCTACCACTGCGCCACCATCCACCCCGAACTCACCGAGGTGCTCCCCGAGTTCGCCGACGGCTACGCCGCCCAGTACTACGTCGGCCACGGCGCCGAGTTCGGCGAGGAGGTGCAGGGCTTCACCGTCGACGGCTCCGAGGGCCTGGACCGCATCCCCGGGGTGGCGGAGGACCAGGACCGCCGCTACTACGCGATCACCGTCAAGCCGCAGGTGTTCATCAACCTCGTCCCCGACCATGTGATCTTCCACCGGATGTACCCGGTGGCCGTCGACCGCACGATCGTCGAATGCGACTGGCTGTACCTTCCGGACGTCGTCGAGAGCGGGAAGGACGTCAGCCGCTCGGTGGAACTCTTCGACCGGGTCAACCGCCAGGACTTCGACGCGTGCGAGCGCACGCAGCCCGGAATGAGCTCCCGCATGTACGCCAAGGGCGGGGTGCTGGTGCCCAGCGAGCACCACATCGGCGCCTTCCACGACTGGGTGAGCGAGCGCCTGGGCAGCCGCCCCCAGTAGCCGGTGCCGGCCTGCTCAGCCCAGGTAGCCCATCCGGTGGCTGATCTCCTCGGCGCCCTTGAGCAGCACCGGGGAGAGCTCGTGCAGACGCTCCTCGGTGAAGCGGTAGGCGGGCCCGGAGGCGCTGAGTGCCGCGATGACCTCCCCGTCGCGGTTGCGAATCGGGGCGGCCATGGCGTGCAGGCCGATCTCCAGCTCCTCCAGGGTCCACGCGTAGCCGCGCTCGCGGGCCTCGGCGAGGTTCCTCTCGAGCTTCGTCCTCGCGGTGATGGTGTGCGGGGTGACCTTCTTCAGCCCGGCCTCGGCCAGCAGCGCGGCGCGCTCCTTCGCGGGCAGGTGGGCCAGCAGGATCTTGCCGCTGGAGGTGGCGTGCAGCGGGGTCAGCTGGCCGACCCAGTTGTGCGCGGTGACGGCGCCGGGGCCGCGCACCTGGTAGAGGTTGATCGCGTAGTGCTCCTGCATGACGGCGATGTTGACCGTCTCGCCGATCTCCTCGGCGAGCCGCTCGCAGACCGGGCGGCCCTGCTGGGTGATGTCGATGCGTCCCGTGACCGCGCCGGCCAGGCGTACTATGCCGAAGCCCAGGCGGTACTTGCCGCGCTCGCCCGCCTGCTCCACCAGCCCGCGCGACTCCAGGGCTCCGAGCAGACGGAACGCGGTGGATTTGTGAACATCGATCTCGGCGGCCACCTCGCTGACGCCTGCCTCGCCGCGTTGGGCCAGGATCTCCAGGACGCTGATGGCGCGGTCGACCGACTGCACTCCGCCGGCCTGGGAGTTGGACGTTTCGGTGTCTTGGCTTTGGTTGCTCACAGCAAAACTATACGCGTAGTAAACAACGCCACTGCAAGTAACGGCACCGAAACCAAGACCTTGCAAGTTGCGTCGTTCGCAACCTAGTGCGTATGACGCTACCGGTACTACCATGCCTCGCGTATCTACGGCGCGAGCGAGACGAGGCACCATGGCTCCCCTGCACTACGACTTCGTCATCGTCGGCGGTGGTTCGGCCGGCAGTGCACTGGCGAACAGACTCTCCGCGGATCCGGCCAACCGGGTCCTGGTCCTGGAGGCCGGCCGGTCCGACTACCCGTGGGACGTCTTCATCCAGATGCCCGCGGCGCTGACCTACCCGATCGGCAGCCGGTTCTACGACTGGAAGTACGAGTCCGAGCCCGAGCCCCACATGGGCGGCCGGCGCGTCTACCACGCGCGCGGCAAGGTGCTCGGCGGCTCCAGCAGCATCAACGGCATGATCTTCCAGCGCGGCAACCCCATGGACTACGAGCGCTGGGCCGCCGACCCCGGCATGCAGACCTGGGACTACGCCCACTGTCTGCCCTACTTCCGGCGCATGGAGAACTGTCTCGCGGCCGACCCGGACGACGAGTTCCGCGGCCATGACGGCCCCCTCGTCCTCGAACGCGGCCCGGCCACCAACCCGCTCTTCGGCGCCTTCCTCAAGGCCACCCAGGAGGCGGGCTACGCGCCCACCGACGACGTCAACGGCTACCGGCAGGAGGGTTTCGCCAAGTTCGACCGCAACGTCCACCGCGGACGCCGGCTGTCGGCCTCGAAGGCGTACCTCAAGCCCGCGAAGAAGCGGCCGAACCTCACCGTCACGACCCGCGCCCTCGTCACCCGCGTCCTGTTCGAGGGCAAGAGGGCCGTCGGCGTCGAGTACCGGCGCGGCAAGGGCGCCCCGACGCAGGTCCGGGCCAAGGAGGTCATCCTCTGCGGCGGCGCCATCAACTCCCCGCAGCTCCTCCAGCTCTCCGGCGTCGGCAACGCCGAGGAACTGTGCGCCCTCGGCATCGACGTCGTCCACGACCTGCCGGGCGTCGGCGAGAACATGCAGGACCACCTCGAGGTCTACATCCAGTACGCCTGCAAGCAGCCCGTCTCCATGCAGCCGTACATGGCGAAGTGGCGCGCCCCCTTCATCGGGCTGCAGTGGCTCTTCCGCAAGGGTCCCGCCGCGACCAACCACTTCGAGGCGGGCGGCTTCGCCCGCAGCAACGACGACGTGGACTACCCCAACCTCATGTTCCACTTCCTGCCGATCGCGGTCCGCTACGACGGCTCCTCGCCGGCCGGCGGCCACGGCTACCAGGTGCATGTGGGTCCCATGTACTCCGACGCCATCGGCTCGGTGAAGATCAAGAGCAAGGACCCGCGCGAGCACCCGGCCCTGCGCTTCAACTACCTCTCCACCGAGCAGGACCGACGCGAATGGGTCGAGGCGATCCGGGTGGCCCGCAAGCTCCTCAACCAGCCCGCGCTGGCCCCGTACAACGACGGGGAGATCTCGCCCGGCCCGAAGGTGGAGACGGACGAGGAGATCCTCGCCTGGGTCGCCAAGGAGGGCGAGACCGCTCTGCACCCGTCCTGCACCTGCAAGATGGGCACCGACGAGATGGCCGTCGTCGACCCGGCCAGCATGCGGGTGCACGGCGTGGAGGGGCTGCGCGTGGTGGACGCGTCGGTGATGCCGTACGTCACCAACGGCAACATCTACGCACCGGTGATGATGATCGCCGAGAAGGCCGCCGACCTGATCCTCGGCAAGGAGCCGCTGCCCGCCTCCGCGGCCGCGTACTACCGCCACCGTGACGCCCGGCAGCAGGCCCGGTAGACCTTGGGCGGCGACGGGCTGAGCACGCTGCTGCGCAATGACAACGTCCGCTACGAGGTGCTGCCCGCGAAGGCGACCGAGGACAAGGTCCTCGCCCATGTCCCGCGCGACGTCGTCGTCACCGTGACGGCGTCGCCGGTCAAGGGCCTGGAGCCGACCCTCGACCTCGCCGGGCGGCTCGCCGCGCACGGCTACCGGGTGGTCCCGCACGTGCCCGCACGGCTGCTGCGGGACGATGGGCACCTGAAGGAGGTCGTCGACCGGCTCCGCGAGGCGGGCGTGGACGACGTCTTCGTCCCCGCGGGCGACGCGGACCCGCCGGCCGGTGCCTACGACGGCGCGCTCCCGGTGCTGCGCAGGCTGAGCGAGCTGGGCAGCCCCTTCCCCCGCGTCGGCGTCACCGGCTACCCGGAGAGCCATCCGCTCATCCACGACGACGTCACCGTCCAGGCCATGTGGGACAAGCGCGAGCACGCCACGTACATCGTGAGCAACCTCTGCTTCGACCCGCGCGTGCTGGGCGAGTGGGTCGCGCGGATACGGCGGCGGGGCGTCACTCTGCCCGTGTACGTGGGTGTCGCCGGGCCCGTGCAGCGGGCCAAGCTGCTCGCGATGGCGACGAAGATCGGCGTGGGCGAGTCGACGCGCTTCCTGACGAAGCACGCCTCGTGGTTCCTGCGGTTCGCGACGCCCGGCGGCTACTCCCCGGAGAGGCTGCTGGAACGCGTCGAGCCGGCCCTCACCGCTCCCGCGGCAGACGTGCCCGGCCTGCACCTGTTCACCTTCAACCAGATCGCCGAGACGGAACGCTGGCGTCGCGCCCTCACGGACCGTCTCGCAGGCTGACGCCCAAGGCCGTGCCGAAGGAGAATGGCGCCGTGGAGATACTGCCGCCGAGGCCGGTACGGGTGGCGTACGCGGCGCCCTGGTTCGGGCCGGCGCTGGGGGCCGTGGCGTACGGCGCCGAGAGGCTGGACCCGCTGTCATGGGGCGCCGCCGCGGTCGTCCTCGCTCTCAGCGCGACGCTCACCGTGCGCGGCTACCGGATCGGCGTCAGATGCGAGGCCGACCGGCTGGTGGTGCGCGGGCTGCTGTGGACGCGGGCGATACCGCGGCAACGGATTCGGGCGGTCACGGACTTTCCCGCGGTCCGCTGGGAAACGGCGGCGGGGCGCGGCCGGTGGACGCCGGTCACGGCCTTCATGAGCAGCGCCGACGAGTTCGCTTCGCTGAGTGAGGCGAAGGCGCAGTGCGTGGCACGGCTGCGGCGCTGGGCTCGGCGCTCCGGGCACGGGCGGGGCTGAGCCGGGCGCCCGCGCGCGAGGGCCGTATACGAAGCCGCCACGAAGCCGCCACGAAGCCGTATACGAAGAGGAGCGGACCGAAGAATCGGTCCGCTCCTCGGTTTGCGCTGTGCTCAGCGGAAGACCACCGTGCGGTTGCCGTCCACCATCACCCGGCTCTCGCTGTGCCACTTCACCGCGTGGGCGAGTACCTGGGCCTCCACGTCCCGGCCGACCGTGACCAGGTCGCCGGAGTCGAGGGAGTGGTCCACCCTGACCACGTCCTGCTCGATGATCTGCCCCTCGTCCAGGTCGGGCGTCACGTAGTGCGCCGTCGCGCCGACGAGCTTCACACCGCGGGCGTAGGCCTGGTCGTAGGGGCGCGCGCCCTTGAAGCTGGGGAGGAAGGAGTGGTGGATGTTGATGGCGCGGCCCTCGAGCTGCTTGCACAGGTCGTCGGAGAGGATCTGCATGTAGCGGGCCAGCACCACCAGGTCGATGTTCAGCTCGCCGACCAGCTCCATGAGGCGCGCCTCGGCCTCGGCCTTGGTGTCCTTCGTGACCGGGATGTGGTGGAAGGGCACGCCGTAGGTCTCCGCGAGTCCCTCGAAGTCCCGGTGGTTGGAGACGATCGCCGGGATGTCGATGTTCAGGGCGCCGGTGCGCCGGCGGAAGAGCAGATCGTTCAGGCAGTGGCCGAATTTGGACACCATGATCAGCGTCCTGGTGGGGGTCGACGCCTCGCTGAGGGTCCAGGCGATGCGGTACGCCTCGGCCACCGGACCGAATCGGTAACGCAGAGTTTTCATGTCGGCGTCCGGATCGGAGACGGCGAAGTGGACCCTCATGAAGAAACGGCCCTCGAGTCGATCATCGAACTGCTGGCTCTCCAGGATGTTGCCGGAGTTCCTGACGATGAAGCCGCTCACCGCGTGGACCAGTCCGGCGCTGTCGGGGCACGAAAGGGTGAGGACGAACTCGCGGCCGGGGTGCGGGCGAGGGGGCGTAGTGGACACAGCGGCCTCCGTTGATGCGTAATGCACAACATGGTGAGCGATACGCAACATGGTCGGGTCGGGGCCGCCTGCGGTCAAGGGTGGCGGCGCAAGTGCCCGCCTGACTGAATCGTCATCCGTCAACCTCTTGACGTAGCTCTACGGCATTCGTCATGGTGTTCCACCACAAGCAATTGAATGCATGATGCGCAACGCATTTCAGCTGAAGGGCTTGGCGCGTGGCAGACCTGTATGTGGATGGGCAGTGGCGGGACCCGGTCGCCGGAGGGCGCCGGGACATCCGCTGTCCCGCCGACGGCACGCTCACCGCGACCGTCTCCGAAGGGACCCGTTCCGACACCGAGGCGGCGATCACCGCGGCCCGCCGTGCCTTCGACGAGGGACCGTGGCCGGGCACACCCGAGCGGGAGCGCGGCACGCTGCTGCTGCGGACCGCCGACATCATCGAGCGCGACGCCAAGGAGTTCGCCCGCGCCGAGTCGCTGGACACCGGCAAACGGCTGGTGGAGAGCGAGTACGACATCGCCGACGTCGTCTCCTGCTTCCGATACTACGGTGGGCTCGGCGGAACCGACGCCGGCCGCGTGATCGACACCGGCCGGGACGACGCCGTCAGCCGCGTCGTGTACGAGCCGATCGGCGTGTGCGCACTGATCACTCCGTGGAACTATCCACTGCTGCAAGCCAGTTGGAAGGTCGCTCCGGCGCTCCTGGCGGGCAACACGATCGTCCTCAAACCCAGTGAGCTCACCCCCTCCACCTCGATCCTGCTGATGCGGGCGCTGGCGGAGGCCGGGCTCCCGGCCGGCGCCGCCAACCTCGTCCTGGGCGCGGGACCCGAGGTGGGCGCCCCGCTCTCCGAGCACCCGGCTGTCGACATGGTCTCCTTCACGGGCGGCCTGGAGACCGGCAAGCGGATCATGGCCACGGCCGCCGCGACCGTGAAGAAGGTCGCGCTGGAGCTCGGCGGCAAGAACCCCAACGTGATCTTCGCCGACGCCGACTTCGAGACGGCCGTGGACTTCGCCCTCACGGCCGTCTTCCTGCATTCCGGCCAGGTCTGCTCGGCCGGGGCGCGGCTGATCGTCGAGGACTCGCTGCACGACCGTCTCGTCGACGAGGTCGTGCGCCGCGCCCGGCAGATCCGCCTCGGCGGCCCCTTCGACGCCGAGGCCGAGACCGGAGCGCTGATCTCCGCGCAGCACCTGGCGAAGGTCGAGGCGTACGTGGCGGCCGGCCTCGCCGAGGGCGCCGTACTGCGCTGCGGCGGCGCACGGCCCGACGACCCGGCCCTCGCGGGCGGCCACTACTACCCGCCGACCGTCCTCGACGAGTGCCGACAGGACATGCGCGTGGTCCACGAGGAGTCCTTCGGGCCCGTCCTCACCGTGGAACGCTTCACCGACGAGGACGACGCCGTCCGCATCGCCAACGACACCGAGTACGGGCTCGCCGGCGCCGTCTGGACCCAGGATGCGGGCAGGGCCCAGCGGGTCGCCCGGCGGCTGCGTCACGGCACGGTGTGGATCAACGATTACCACCCCTATGTGCCGCAAGCGGAATGGGGTGGCTTCGGGCACTCGGGCGTGGGCCGGGAGTTGGGACCGACCGGTCTGGACGAGTACCGAGAGCCCAAGCACATCTGGCAGAACATCCAACCCCGGCCGCAACACTGGTTCCGCGGCTGAACGCCGAAAAGAGGTCGATCGTGACCCCCACGCAGACCGAGGTATCGCCGCGGAGCGGCATTCCTCAGGATTCGGACGGTACTCCGGTCATATCCGTGCGCCGGCTGTGGAAGGTGTTCGGGCCGAAGGCCGACCGGGTCCCGGACTCCGAGGAGCTGTGCGGCCTCACCCGCCGTGCGCTCATGGACCGCACCGGATGCACCGCCGCCGTACGCGACGTGAACTTCGACGTCCGCAAGGGCGAGGTCTTCGTCGTCATGGGCCTGTCCGGCTCCGGCAAGTCCACGCTGGTGCGATGTCTGACCCGGCTGATCGAACCCACCGCCGGCGAGCTCGTCTTCGAGGGCGAGGACATCCGCGACGCGGACGCCAAACGCCTGCGCGACCTCAGGCGCCACAAGTTCTCCATGGTCTTCCAGCACTTCGGGCTGCTGCCGCACCGCCGGGTCGTCGACAACGTGGCCTTCGGCCTGGAGATCCGCGGCATGAGCAGGGCCGAACGCGCCAAGCGCGCCCTGGAGGTCGTCGAACTGGTCGGCCTCTCCGGCTACGAGAACTCCTACCCCGACCAGCTCTCCGGCGGTATGCAGCAGCGCGTCGGACTCGCCCGGGCGCTGGCCGGCGACCCGGACGTCCTCTTCTTCGACGAGCCGTTCTCCGCCCTCGACCCGCTGATCCGCCGTGACATGCAGAACGAGGTCATCCGGCTGCACCACGAGGTCGGCAAGACGATGGTGTTCATCACCCACGACCTCTCCGAGGCCCTCAAGCTGGGCGACCGCATCCTGATCATGCGGGACGGCAAGATGGTCCAGTGCGGCACCGGCGACGAACTGGTCGGCGCCCCCGCCGACGACTACGTACGCGAATTCGTCAAGGACGTGCCGCGCGGCGATGTGCTCACCCTGCGGTGGATCATGCGCGCTCCGGAGAACGGCGACGCCCTGGACGGCCCCGAGCTGGGCCCGGACGTCGTGGTGAAGGAGGCCACCCGGGCGGTACTGGCGGCCGACAAGCCGGTCAAGGTCGTCGAGAACGGCAAGCTGCTCGGCATTGTCGGCGACGAGGAGATCCTCGCGGTGGTCGCCGGACAGGAAGGCGGCGCGTAATGACCGTCGCCATAGAGAAACCCGAGAAAACAGAGGCCGTGGAGCCGGTCGCGCCCGTCAAACGGGTGCGCAAGGTCGGTCGGCCCGTGATGATCGGCGCGATCCTCGTCGTCTGGCTGGCGCTGTTCGCCATCCTGCGCGGCAAGCAGACCCTGTCCCTGGCGGTGGCCGATCTGACCGACCTGCACCGGTGGATCAACGACTTCAACGACTCCGTCGGCGCCAACCGCAACTCCAACCCGCTCTTCCTGTACTTCTTCAACGAGATCCGGCTGGTCATCGACAACCTGGTGACCTTCGTCCAGCACCTGATCTCCCAGCCGTCCGGGGCCCGCCCGGTCCCGCAGATCGGCTGGCTCGGCGTCGTCGGCCTGGCCGGCTACGTCTCCTGGGCCCTGGCCAACTGGAAGGTCGCCCTACTGGCCGTGGCGGGCTTCACCTTCTTCGGGCTGCAGGGGTTGTGGCAGGCGAGCATGGACACCCTGGCGCTCGTCCTGTGCGCGGTGTTCGTGGCCCTGCTGTTCGCGATCCCGCTCGGGGTGTGGGCCGGTCTCTCGGACCGGTTCAACCGGCTCATGACGCCCTTCCTGGACTTCATGCAGACGATGCCGACCATGGTCTACCTGGCGCCGCTGACCCTGTTCTTCCTCATCGGCGGTACGTCCGCCACCATCGCCACCGTGATCTACGCGGCCCCGCCGACGATCCGCATCACGGCGCACGCCATCCGCAACGTCTCCAAGACGACGGTCGAGGCGGCCGACTCCCTCGGCGCCACGCGCCGGCAGTCGCTGCTGAAGGTCCTGCTGCCGATGTCCAAGCGGACCGTGGTGATGGGCGTCAACCAGACCATCATGGCCGCCCTGGCCATGGTGACCCTCGCGGCCCTGATCAACGCGCCGGGCCTCGGCGTGAACGTGCTGCAGGCACTGCAGTCGCTCGACGTCGGCACGGCCTTCAACGCGGGCCTGGCCATCGTGATCATGGCGATCGTGCTGGACCGGGTCACGACCGCGGCCAGCGCACGCGAGGAGAATGCCCGGAACGCCAAGCACGACTTCGCGAAGTGGCGGCGACCGCTGCTCGGCGTGGGCGCAGTGGTCACGGTGGTCCTGGTCTACCTCTCGCACACCTACCTGTGGGCGGCCGACTTCCCCGGCGACGGCACCGTCGGCAGCCACATCGCGAGCGCGACGGACACCGCGACCAACTGGGTGCAGGACAACCTGTCGGGCATGACCAACGCCTTCCGCGACGCCATCACCAACGGCCTGCTCAACCCGTTCCAGACGCTGCTCACCGACTCCCCGTGGTGGCTCGTCGGCGCGGTGCTGGTCGCACTGGCAGTGGTGCTCGGCGGCTGGAAGGCCGGGATCACCACGGCCGTGTGCGTGGGCCTGCTGGTCGCCACCGGCGTGTGGTCGGACGCCATGACGACGATGGCCTCGACGCTCGTCGCGACGGTGCTGGTGATGATCCTCGGCATCGTCTTCGGGGTGTGGATGGGCCGCAGCGCGATGGCCGACCGCATGATCCGGCCCACATTGGACGCGGCCCAGGTCATGCCTCCGTTCGTCTATCTCGTGCCGTTCCTCGCGTTGTTCGGCGCCACCCGTTTCACTGCCATCGTCGCCGCGATCGTCTACGGGGCGCCCGTCGCCATGAAGATCATCGCCGACGGGATCCGGGCCGTGCCCGAGGCCACCGTCGAGGCGGCCACCTCCGCCGGGTGCAACACCTGGCAGATCATCACCAAGGTCCAACTGCCGATGTCACGCAGTGCCCTGACGCTCGCAACCAACCAGGGCCTGATCTACGTGCTGTCGATGGTTGTTGTGGGCGGCCTGGTAGGAGCAGGGGCCCTCGGCTACGACGTCGTGGCCGGATTCTCGCAGGGAGAGCTGTACGGCAAGGGGCTGGCGGCAGGACTCGCCATCGTACTGCTCGGAGTCATGTTCGACCGGATCACTCAGGCCGCGGCGCGACGCGCGGGCGCTTAAAGGAGCAGGACACCATGGCAAGACACTGGCGAGCCGGCGCGGCCGGCCTGGCCGTCCTCGGCCTCACCCTGACCGCCTGCGGCGGCGCGAAGGTCGGCGACACCTCCTCGGGTTCGAACAGCGCGGGCAGCTCCGGCAAGTGCGGCACGTTCAACCTCGCGGTCAACCCCTGGGTGGGCTACGAGGCCGACGCGGCGGTCGTCGCGTACGTCGCACAGCACAACCTCGGCTGCACGGTCAACAAGAAGAACCTGAAGGAAGAGATCGCCTGGCAGGGCTTCGGCACCGGCGAGGTCGACGCGGTCCTGGAGAACTGGGGCCACGCCGACCTGGTGAAGAAGTACATCGACCAGCAGAAGACCGCCGTGGACGCCGGCCAGACCGGCAACAAGGGCATCATCGGCTGGTACGTGCCGCCGTGGCTGGCCAAGGCGCACCCCGACATCCTCCAGTGGAAGAACCTCAACAAGTACGCCTCGAAGTTCAAGACGTCCGAGTCGGGCGGCAAGGGCCAGCTCCTGGACGGCGACCCGTCGTACGTCACCAACGACGCGGCGCTGGTGAAGAACCTGAACCTGGACTTCAAGGTGGTGTACGCGGGCAGTGAGGCCGCCCTCATCACGGCCTTCCGTGACGCCGAGAAGAACCAGAAGTGGGTGATCGGCTACTTCTACGAGCCGCAGTGGTTCCTGTCCGAGGTCCCGCTGAAGAAGGTCTCCCTGCCCGCCTACAAGACGGGCTGTGACGCCGACGCGGCGAAGATCGCCTGCGACTATCCCGTGTACGACCTCAACAAGATCGTCAGCACGAAGTTCGCCAAGTCCGGCAGCCCCGCCTACAACCTGGTGAAGAACTTCAACTGGACGAACGACGACCAGAACGAGGTCGCCAAGTACATCGCGCAGGACAAGCTGTCCGACGACGCGGCGGCCAAGAAGTGGGTCGAGGCCCACAAGGACAAGGTGGACGCCTGGCTCAAGTAGCCCCAAGGTCGATCACCGGTCGAACACGCCCGGTGGGCGGTGCGCGCGATGCGCCCCGCCCACCGGGCATTGCCGTGTTCCGGCCCCTGTTCCGGGCTGCCGTCCGACGTCACGGACCTCTTGACACCCCCTCCTCGGGGCAGGCACATTGAGTTGCGCAGCCTGAACCATGTTGCGCAGAAAGCAACTCGATCGGTTTTGATTCCGGAGGTGCGGCGATGGCGGGACCCCGAGTGGTGATCATCGGAGCGGGTGTCGTGGGAGCGGCGCTCGCGGACGAGATCTCCGCGCGCGGCTGGACCGAAGTGACCGTGGTCGACCAGGGCCCGCTGCCCGCCACCGGGGGCTCGTCGTCACACGCCCCGGGCCTGGTCTTCCAGACGAACTCCTCCAAGACCATGACCGAGCTGGCCCGCTACACCGTCGAGAAGTTCTGCTCCCTCGACGTCGACGGCAAGCCCTGCTTCCTGCAGGTCGGCGGCCTCGAAGTGGCGACCACCCCCGAGCGGCTGACGGAACTGCACCGCCGCCACGGCTGGATCACCGCCTGGGGCATCGAAGCCCGCCTCCTGAGCGCCGACGAATGCGTCGAGCAGCACCCGCTGGTCAACCGCGACAAGGTCCTCGGCGGCCTCCTGATCCCCACCGACGGCCTCGCCAAGGCCGTCCTCGCCGTCGAGGCGCAGATCCGCCGGGCCACCGAGCGCGGCGTGACGTTCCTGGCCCGCCACGAGGTCCTCGACGTCCAGCAGGCCGACGGCCGCGTCACCGGCGTCCTCACCGACCAGGGCGAGATCGCGGCCGACATCGTCGTGTGCTGCGCCGGCATCTGGGGCCCGAAGATCGCCCGCATGGTCGGCATGAACCTGCCGCTCACGCCGCTCGCCCACCAGCTCGCCTGGACCGGCCCGGTACCGGCCCTCGCGGGCCAGACCGAGGAGGCGGTGCGCCCGATCCTGCGCCACCAGGACGCCGACCTCTACTACCGCGACCGCTTCGACGGCATCGGCATCGGCTACTACGGCCACCGCCCCATGCCCATCACCGCCGACGAGATCCTCTCCGTCGACGAGGCCGCCGACATGCCCTCGGTCCTGAAGTTCACCGAGGAGGACTTCGAACCCGCCTGGGCCGAGACCCGATCCCTCCTCCCCGCCACGCAGGAGGCGAAGGTCGAGGAAGGCATCAACGGCCTGTTCTCCTTCACCACCGACAACTTCCCGCTGCTCGGCGAGTCGACGGACGTCAAGGGCTTCTGGGTCGCCGAGGCCGTCTGGGTCACGCACTCGGCGGGCGTCGGCCGGGCGATGGCCGAATGGCTGGTCGACGGCTACTGCTCGTCCTTCGACCTGCACGAGTGCGACGTCAACCGCTTCGAGCAGCACCAGCTCTCCCCGGAGTACGTGCTGGCGCGCGACTGCCAGAACTTCGTCGAGGTCTACGACATCCTCCACCCGCTCCAGCCGTCCGGGAAGCCGCGCCCGATCCGCACCAGCCCCTTCCATGACCGTCAGCAGGAGCACGGCGCGTTCTTCCTGGAGGCGAACGGCTGGGAGCGCCCGCAGTGGTACGAGGCCAACGCGGGGCTCGTCGAAGGCCGCAACATCCCCACGCCCAACGACTGGGCCGCGCAGTACTGGTCGCCCATCGTCGGCGCCGAAGCGCAGGCCACCCGCGAGACCGTCGCGATGTACGACATGACGGCCCTCAAGCGGCTGGAGGTGGCCGGCCCCGGCGCCGCCGCCTTCCTGGAGGGCCTCACCACCAGCAAGGTCGCCAAGTCCGTCGGCTCGGTGACGTACACCCTGCTCCTCGACCACGACGGCGGCATCCGCAGCGACGTCACCGTCGCCCGCCTCGCCCCGGACCTCTTCCAGGTCGGCGCCAACGGCAACCTGGACCTCGACTGGTTCACCCGCCACCTGCCCGCCGACGGCACGGTCCAGGTCCGCGACATCACCCCCGGCACCTGCTGCATCGGCCTGTGGGGCCCGCTCGCCCGCAAGGTCCTGCAGCCCCTCACGGACGAGGACTTCTCGGGCGACGGCCTGAAGTACTTCCGCGCCAAGCGCGCCCACATCGGCAGCGTCCCGGTGACGGCGATGCGCCTGTCCTACGTCGGCGAACTCGGCTGGGAGCTGTACACCACCGCCGACCTCGGCCGGAAACTGTGGGACACCCTGTGGCAGGCGGCCCAGCCGCTGGGCGGCGTCATCGCGGGCCGCGGCGCCTTCAACAGCCTCCGCCTGGAGAAGGGCTACCGCTCCTTCGGCACCGACATGACCTACGAGCACGACCCCTACGAGGCCGGCGTCGGCTTCGCCGTCAAACTCGACAAGGGCGACTTCATCGGCAAGCCGGCCCTGGAGCGCCGCAAGACCGAGGTACGGCGCAGGCTCACCTGCCTCACCATCGAGGACCCGCAGTCGGTGGTCATGGGCAAGGAGCCCGTCTACGACGGAGACCGCGCGGTCGGTTACGTCACCAGCGCCGCCTACGGCTACACGATCGGCAAGGGCATCGCGTACGCCTGGCTCCCGGCGGAACTCGCCACCCCCAAGACCACCCTCCACATCGGCTACTTCGATCGGCGCATCGAGGCGGTCGTCGCCGAGGAGCCCCTGTTCGACCCGTCCATGTCCCGCCTCCGTGGCTGACCGTGAGGGAGAGGTACCGCCGGTGACCGCACAACTCCTCGACGGCAAGGCGACCGCCGCCGACATCCGTCGCGAACTCGCCGAACGGGTCGCCAAGCTGACCGCCACCGGTGGCCGGCCGCCGGGGCTCGGCACCGTCCTGGTCGGAGACGACCCCGGCAGCCACGCCTACGTCGGCGGCAAGCACCGCGACTGTGCGCAGGTCGGCATCGCCTCCCTGCGCCGCGACCTGCCCGCCGACGCCACGCAGCAGCAGGTCGAGGACGTCATCGACGAACTCAACGCCGACCCCGCCTGCACCGGCTACATCGTGCAACTCCCGCTGCCGCGCCACCTGGACGCGAACGCCGTACTGGAGCGCATGGACCCGGCCAAGGACGCCGACGGTCTGCACCCCGTCAACCTCGGCCGCCTCGTCCTCGGCGAGGAGGCCCCGCTGCCCTGCACCCCGCGCGGCATCGTCGAACTCCTGCGCCGCTACGACGTGCCGATCGCCGGCGCGCGGGTGTGCGTGATCGGCCGGGGCATCACGGTCGGCCGTCCCATCGGCCTGCTGCTGACCCGCCGCTCGGAGAACGCCACCGTCACCCTGTGCCACACCGGCACCAAGGGCCTGGCCTGGCATGTGCGCGAGGCGGACATCGTCGTCGCGGCCGCCGGCTCACCCGGCCTGATCACCGGCGACATGCTCCGTCCGGGCGCGGCCGTCCTGGACGTCGGCATCACCCGCACCGACAGCGGGCTCGTCGGCGACGTACACCCCGGCGCGATGCAGGTCGCCGGGTGGGTCGCGCCGATGCCCAAAGGCGTCGGCCCCATGACGCGGGCGATGCTCCTCGCCAACGTCGTCGAGGCCGCCGAGAGGAACGCGAGCGCCGTATGAACCTGTCCCCTGCGCCGGACGGAGCCGCCCGATGAGCCCCCGCACCCCCGGCGCCGAACTCCCCGAGCACCCCGACTGGCTGTGGCGCACACCCGAACCGAAGCGGTCCTACGACGTCGTCATCGTGGGCGGCGGCGGCCACGGTCTGGCCACCGCCCACTACCTGGCGAAGAACCACGGCATCACCAACGTCGCCGTGTTGGAGAAGGGCTGGCTGGCCGGCGGCAACATGGCCCGCAACACCACGATCATCCGCTCCAACTACCTGTGGGACGAGAGCGCCGGCATCTACGAGCACGCCCTCAAACTGTGGGAGGGACTGGCGGAGGAGCTCGACTACCCCATCCTCTTCTCCCAGCGCGGCGTGCTGAACCTCGCCCACAGCCTCCAGGACGTCCGCGACAGCGTGCGCCGCGTGGAGGCCAACCGCCTCAACGGCGTGGACGCGGAGTGGCTCGACGCGGAGCGCGTCAAAGAGGTCTGCCCGATCGTCAACATCTCCCCGGACGTGCGCTATCCGGTCCTGGGCGCCACCTACCAGCCACGGGCCGGCATCGCCAAGCACGACCACGTCGCCTGGGGCCTGGCCCGCTCCGCCGACGCCGCCGGCATCGACATCATCCAGAACTGCGAGGTCACCGGACTGGACGTGGTCGGCGGCCGAGTGGTCGGCGTCCAGACCACGCTCGGCCCGATCGCCGCGGGCAAGGTCGCCCTGTGCTCCGCGGGCCACACCTCCGTCCTCGCCGCCATGGCCGGCATCGAACTCCCGCTCCAGAGCCACCCGTTGCAGGCGCTGGTATCGGAACTGCTGGAGCCGGTGCACCCCACCGTCGTCATGTCCAACGCGGTCCATGTGTACGTCAGCCAGGCGCACAAGGGCGAGCTGGTGATGGGCGCGGGCATCGACGCGTACAACTCGTACACCCAGCGCGGCGCGTTCCACATCATCGAAGAGCAGATGTCGGCGGCCCTGGAACTCTTCCCGGTCTTCGCCCGCGCCCACGTACTGCGCACCTGGGGCGGCATCGTGGACGTCAGCCCCGACGCCTCGCCGATCATCGGCCTCACCCCGGTGGACAACCTCTACCTCAACTGCGGCTGGGGCACCGGCGGCTTCAAGGCCACCCCGGGCGTCGGCTGGGTCTACGCCCACACCATCGCCCACGACACCCCGCACGCCCTCAACGCCCCCTTCTCGCTCGACCGTTTCACCACCGGCGCGCTCGTCGACGAGCACGGCGCGGCCGCGGTGGCCCACTAGGGACCCTCAAGGGAGCCGAACCATGCTGCTCATCCCCTGCCCGTGGTGCGGGCCCCGAGACGAGGCCGAGTTCCACTACGGCGGCCAGGCCCATGTCGCCTACCCGGCGGACCCGTCGACCCTGACCGACCAGGAGTGGGCCAAGTACCTGTTCTTCCGCGAGAACACCAAGGGTCCCTTCGCCGAACGCTGGAGCCACGCGGCGGGCTGCCGCCGTTGGTTCAACGCGGTACGCAACACAGCGACGAACGAGATCCTGGCGGTGTACCGGACGGGGGAGGAGCGTCCGGAGACGGTTGAGTCGCCTCCCCTCACTTCTCAGCCGCTTCCGGTAGATCCAGCCCGTCCGGGGGTCCCCCCTCTGGGGGAGTTCGAGGACGAGGCCCCTTCAGGGCCGACCGGGGGCCTGGGGGCAGAGCCCCCAGCACGGCTCGACAGCCAACCTCACCGTCTGGCCACGGGCGGCCGAGTCGACCGCACCGCACCACTCACCTTCACCTTCGACGGCACCCAATACCAGGGCTTCCGCGGCGACACCCTTGCCTCCGCCCTCCTCGCCAACGGCATCATCGCGGCAGCGACCAGCATCAAACTCGGCCGCCCCCGAGGCATCTTCTCCGCCGGCGCGGAAGAACCCAACGCCGTCGTCCAGATCGAGGAACCCTTCCCCGAGCCGATGCTCCCCGCGACCACGGTCGAGCTCTACGACGGGCTGGTCGCCACCAGCCTCCCCGGCCAGGGCCGCCTCGCCACGCAACCCGACCCGGCCCGCTACGACGCGGTACACGCCCACTGCGATCTGCTGATCGTCGGCGCGGGCCCGGCCGGCCTCGCGGCGGCAGCGGCGGCGGCGAAGAGCGGCGCCCGCGTCATCCTCGCCGACGCCGAGCCCGACCTCGGCGGAAGCCTCCTCGGCACCGGCGAACTCGCCGACTGGACAGCCGAGTTGACCGCCCAGCTCGACGCCGCCCCCGACGTACGCGTACTGCGCCGCACCACCGTCTTCGGCTACTACGACGACAACCACCTCCTCGCCGTCGAGCGCCGCACCAACCACCTCGGCGCCGAAGCCCCGGCCAACGTCTCCCGCGAACGCGTCCACCGCATCCGCGCCCGCCGGGTCGTCCTCGCCACCGGCGCCCATGAGCGCTCCCTCGCCTTCGCGGACAACGACCGCCCCGGCGTGATGCTGGCCGCCTCCGCCCGCACCCACCTGCACCGCCACGGCGTCCTCCCCGGCCGTCACGGGGTCGTGTTCACCACCAACGACAGCGCGTACGCGGCGGCGTTGGACCTGGCGGCCTCCGGGGTGGGGATCTCGGCGATCGTCGACACCCGCCCCGCGCCCGGCGCCTGGGCGGACCGCGCCCGCGCGGCCGGCATCGAGGTGCTGCCCGGTCATGCCGTCATCGGGACGGAGGGCGAGGCACGCCTGACGGCGGTGACCGTCGCCCCGTACGGCGAGACCACGGGACAGCGGGAGTTCGCGGCCGACCTGCTCCTGGTCTCCGGAGGCTGGAACCCCGTAGCGCATCTGTTCAGCCAGTCCGGCGGCAAGCTCCGCTACGACGAGGCGCTCGGCGCCTTCGTGCCCGACGTCGGCCGTCAGGCCGTCGAGGTCGCGGGCAGCGCGAGCGGTGTGTTCGACCTGGCCGGTGTCCTCGCGCAGGGCGCGGCGGCCGGCGCCCGGGCGATCGAGGCCGAGGGCTACTCCTCCGAGGCGCCTCGCCTTCCGCAGGTGCCCGCGCAGCCCCGGCTCACGCCGCCGATGCAGGTGTTCACCGTCCCGGGCCGCGAAGGCGCTCCCCGCTTCGTCGACCTCCAGCGCGACGTCACGGTCGACGACCTGTCCCGCGCCACCGGTGCCGGCATGCTCTCCGTCGAGCACACCAAGCGCTACACCACGGCAGGCACCGCCCTTGATCAGGGCAAGACCTCCGGCGTCCTGACCAGCGGTGTCGTGGCGGAACTCCTCGGCGTGGACATCTCCGCACTCGGCACGACCACCTTCCGTCCCCCCTACACCCCCGTCTCCTTCGCCGCGCTCGCCGGCCGCCACCGTGGCGCGCTGCACGACCCGGTCCGGGTGACGCCCCTGCACGCCTGGCATGTCGAGCATGGCGCCCTGTTCGAGAACGTCGGCCAGTGGAAGCGCCCCTGGTACTACCCGCGGGACGGCGAGGACATGGAGACGGCCGTCCTGCGCGAGTGCGCCGCCGCCCGCGACGGCGTCGCCTTCATGGACGCCTCCACCCTCGGCAAGATCGACGTCCAGGGCCCGGACGCCGGCGCGTTCCTCGACCTGCTCTACACGAACATGATGAGCACCCTGAAGGTCGGCATGATCCGCTACGGCGTGATGTGCCGCCCGGACGGCATGGTCTTCGACGACGGCACGGTCATCCGCCTCGCCCAGGACCGCTTCCTGGTCACCACCACGACCGGCAACGCGGCGGCCGTACTGGACTGGATGGAGGAGTGGCACCAGACCGAGTGGCCGGACCTGAAGGTCCACTGCACCTCGGTCACCGAGCAGTGGTCCACGGTCGCCCTGGTCGGCCCGAAGTCGCGCGCGGTCCTCGGCGCGCTCGCGCCCCGACTGGCGGTCTCCAACGACGACTTCCCGTTCATGGCCTGGCGCGAGACCACCGTCGCCGGCATCGGGGCACGCGTCTGCCGGATCAGCTTCTCCGGCGAACTCGCCTACGAGATCAACGTGTCACCGTGGGAGGCCCGCACCCTCTGGGAGGCGCTGTACGAGGCCGGCGCCCCGTACGGCATCACCCCGTACGGCACCGAGACCATGCACGTCCTGCGCGCCGAGAAGGGCTACCCGATCATCGGCCAGGACACCGACGGCACCGTCACCCCGCAGGACCTCGGCATGAGCTGGGTGGTGTCGAAGAAGAAGCCCGACTTCATCGGCAAGCGCTCCTACGCCCGTGCCGACACCACGCGCGGCGACCGCAAGCAGCTGGTCGGCCTCCTCCCGGAGGACCCCGGCGCCTTCCTCCCCGAGGGCGCCCACCTGGTCGCCGACAGCGTGCTGCCCGCCCCGCCCGTCCCGATGCTCGGCCATGTCACCTCCAGCTACCGCAGCGCCGCCCTCGGCCGCACGTTCGCCCTGGCCCTGATCAAGGGCGGCCGGGACCGCATCGGCGAACGGCTCTACGCACCCGTCGGCGACCGGCTGGTCCCGGTGACCGTCGCAAGCCCCGTCCTCTACGACCCCGAGGGAGCCCGTCGCGATGGCTGACACCGCACTCAGCAGCCCCCTGTCGCCCGCCGCCGACCGCCTCGCGGCCGCCACCCGCGGCTCCGGCGGCGCGGTCCGGCTGGCCGAACTCCCCTTCCTGGCCCAGCTGAACGTCCGTCTGGACGCCAAGGGGGCCGCGGGGGACGCCGTAGGGCGGGCACTGGGCGTCCAGCTGCCCCTGGAGCCCAACACGGTGGTCCGCACGGAGGAGTTGACGGCGCTGTGGCTGGGCCCCGACGAGTGGCTGCTGGTCGGGCCGCCGGGGACACAGCACGACCTGGAGAGCCGTGTCCGGGAGGCCGCCGGAGACCAACCGGTCTCCGTCACCGACGTCTCCGCCCAGCGCACGACGCTCCTCGTGGCGGGCCCCCGTGCCCGCGACCTCCTGGCCCACGGCTGCGCGTTGGACCTGCACCCGCGCGCCTTCGGTGCCGGACGCTGCGTCCAGACGACCCTGGGCCGCACCCAGGTCGTCCTGGTCTCCCGCGACGAACCCGGGGCCGGTTTCTGGGTACTGGTCCGCTCGTCCTTCGCCGACTACCTGGCGGACTGGCTGCTGGACGCGGCGACGGAATACGTCCCCACCTCCCCCACCGCGGAGCGCCCTCGATGACCCGCACAGCACCCGTTGAGGATCCCGGCGACGCCGGCTGCGGGTGGGCCCGCCGAAGGACCACGCGGCCGGGATTGCGGCGGTCGCCTCCTCGCTGAGCCACGCGAGCGCCCAGATGGGCGTACGGCGCACCCTGCTCACGCTGCTCCGCGTCAACCAGAAGGTGGGGCTTCGACTGTCCGCGTCGCGGCATCTGCTCGTCGTCGGGCGGCGGAGCGCCCGCACCCGCTGCCTGGCGATGCCGGGGAACGCGAACAACCGTCCTATGTGTCGCTGGCGGGGGTGATCGCCGGATGAATGGCGGTCGTGTGTGCGGTGGTCGTACTACGGTCCGATCCCATGAAGCTGGTGGTGCAGGTGAAGCTGCTGCCGACGCCCGAGCAGGCGTCGGCCCTTCAGGCGACCTTGCATGCCTGCAATCGGGCTGCCATCTACGCCTCGCAGGTTGCCGGGCCTGCCGATGTCGTCGCCGGGGTAAACGTGCGCGATCGCGCACGCTCGGCGTGGGTGTTTGTCACCGCACCCGCACCCTCTCCCTGAACTAAGGGGTTGGGTGGATGCGACCCGTGACCGTCCTGTCGTAGGGGACAGTCGGGAGCGCGACGAGGTGTGAACGACCGAGCGCACAAGCTCGGCCGTTCACGGCCGAGAAGGTGACCGTGAACCCACTGGAGATCCTGCGCGTGCCGGAAGGCCGGCTGCTGCTGCAGACACTGCGCTCGCACGACCAGTACAACACGACGATCTACGGGCTCGACGACCGCTATCGCGGCATCCACCAGGGCCGCCGGGTGCTGTTCGTGCACCGGGACGACCTCACCGCCCGAGGCCTCGTCGACGGCGACCTCGTCGACATCGTCAGTGAGTACGAGGACGGTGTGGAGCGCAGGGCGCCGGGCTTCCGCACGGTCGCCTTCCCGACGCCCCGAGGCTGCTGCGCGGCCTACTTCCCGGAGACCAACGTCCTGGTCCCCCTGGACTCCACGGCGGCCGTCAGCAACACCCCCACCTCCAAGTCCGTCGTGGTCCGCCTCGAACCGGCCGGGGCGGCCGAACCCACCTCCGGGTGATCACGGGGAATCACGGCCCTCGTCGATCAGCAGGCGCACGAAGTCGGTGACGGGCCCGACGATGTCGAGGTCCTGGTCGAGCATCCACTGCAACTGCAGCCCGTTGAGCACGGTGTGGAAGAGGACCGCCGCGCTCTCGGGGCTGACGCCCTCGCGCAACCGGCTGCGCGCGGCCTCGTCGTGGAACCGCTCCTAAGGACTGAGCGGGAGTGGGTCCTGGTGCCAGGACTCATGCTCAGCCGCGGGGGCGGCCCGCGGCCGCCAGACCGCTGTTGGGCAGCGCCTCACGCCCCGGGGTACCCGGTGGGGCCTGGACGGTCCGATGCCCCACACGATCGCTCTGGTCGTGTGGGGGCGGTGCCGTCCGTCGCCGGATCGGGTCTACCGCGCCCGGGCGGGCTCGTACCGCTTCAACGCCGGGTGAGGGATCCCTCATGTCTTCCTTGCGCACAGGAGTGGACCCCGGCGTTGCCCTGGCCGATCGTGGGCGACATGAACGATCACCGTACGGCGCCTGTCGAACCTGCCGGATCCACCGACGAGGAGGCCGCGCAGGTCCGCCGTTTCTGGGGTCGGCTCGGTCTTCCCGGGCTGGTCGACGTGCACACGCACTTCATGCCCGAGCGCGTCCTGCGCAAGGTCTGGGGCTACTTCGACGCGCTCGGATCGCTGACCGGTGGGCTCGAGTGGCCGATCACCTACCGGCAGGAGGAGGCGGAACGCACCGCCACGCTCCGGGAGTTCGGCGTGCGGGCCTTCACCGCGATGCTGTACCCGCACAAGCCCGGCATGGCCCGGTGGCTGAACGGCTGGGCCGCCGACTTCGCCCGCCGCACCCCCGACTGTCTGCACACCGCCACCCTCTATCCCGAGCCGGGCGTCGAGGCGTACGTCCGGGAGGCAGTCGAGGCGGGCGCGCGCGTCTTCAAGGCGCATGTGCAGGTGGGGGCGTACGACCCGGCCGACGAACTCCTGGAGCGGGCATGGGGGTTGCTGGCCGAGGCCGGGATCCCCGTGGTGATCCACTGCGGCTCCGGGCCCGCGCCCGGCAAGCACACCGGCCCCGAGCCGATCGGTCAGGTGCTGGCGAGGCATCCCCGGTTGCGGCTGATCGTCGCGCACCTGGGGATGGGCGAGTACGAGGAGTTCCTCGGCCTCGCCGAGCGGTACACGCAGGTGCGGCTGGACACGACGATGGCGTTCACCGACTTCTCCGAGCGGCTCATGCCGTTCCCCCGCCGGGCCCTGCCCCGGCTGGCCGGCCTGGGCGACCGCGTCCTGCTCGGCTCCGACTTCCCCAACATCCCCTATCCGTACCTGCACCAGCTCCATGCCCTGGAACGACTGGGTCTCGGGGAGGAGTGGCTGCGGGCGGTGTGCCACGACAATGCGGCACAGCTCTTCGGACTGGGCGAGGGCGGGGCGTAGTACCGGCGAAGCCGAGATCCGCATCGTCTGACGCCCGCCGACGCCGACGGACCCGGTGCGCCCGCCCTGTGGCGCGGTGCACCGGGTCCACGCACGGTCGCTGTCAGGGCACCTCGGGACCGCGGTACTCGTTCATCGCGTCGATCAGCCAGCGCGTCAGATAGTCGGCGAACGACGACCGCGGCAGGAGCCGATACGCCGGAGTGTCGTCGACCTGCCACAGCAGTACCGCGACAGGCCCCACCGTGGTGGACACCGCCCGACCGGGTCCGAAGGCCCGGGGGTGGAGGTCCAGCGGGCAGCCCTTCTCCAGCAGTTGCCGGGCGGCCGGGCCGCTCAGCTCCAGTGTGGTGCGGTTCGCGGAGACGTCCACGACCGACCCCGGGTCAGCTCCGAGCGCCTCTCGCAACTCGGCGGCCACAGAGGCCTCTTCGGCCTGCGACAGCACGAGCCACTCGTCCGGACCGAGCCAGACCACCGTATGGGGGCCGAACGCGCTGGTGTGGCCGCACTGGCGGGGGAGCGGCGCGCCGAGGGTCTTCTCGATACGGTCCGCCCCCTCGGACGCGGGGTCGACGCGCACGTTCACCATGGAGAGGAACGGCCACTCGGTCAGCGCGACGCCCCGGTCGCCGCTGACCGTGGCGGCCCGCATCCGCTCCTGAAGATGTGCCACGGGGCTGATGCGCAGGGCCACCGGGCCCGCGCCCGCGTCGATCGTCGGCTCAGCCATCTCGCCTGGTCCCTTCGGGGTCGTAGAGGACGAAGTCGGCCACCTCGACGGGCACCAGATCCTCGCCGACGGGGGCGAGCAGGGTCTCGCCGATCCTTGCCCGTCCGTCGGCCACGAGAGCGAGGGCGAAGGGCCGGCCGAGGGCCGGGCTGTGGTAGCTGGAGGTGACGTGGCCGAGCATCGGCACCGGCCCGGCCTCGGGAGTGAGGGGCACGTCCGGAGCGACGAGCTGGGTGCCCTCGGGCAGCCGGGTCGTGCGGTCGGCCGGCAGCAGGCCGACCAGTTGCTTGCGGTCGGTACGGGAGGTGTCGGCTCGGGCATGGGACCGCTTGCCGATGAAGTCCTTCTGCTTCGAGACCACCCAGGACATGCCCGCGTCCTGCGGGGTGACGGTGCCGTCGGTGTCCTGGCCGACGATGATGTAGCCCTTCTCGGCCCGCAGGACGTGCATGGTCTCGGTGCCGTACGGGGTGATGTCGTAGGGTCGGCCGATCGCGTACACCTCCTCCCAGACCGCCAGGCCGTACCAGGCGCAGACGTTGATCTCGAAGGCGAGTTCCCCGGAGAAGGAGATCCGGCAGATGCGGGCCGGGACGCCGGAGGCCAGGATGGTCTCGCGGAAGGCCATGAACGGGAACGCCTCGGCGGACAGGTCGACGTCGGGCGCGAGATGGGCGACCACCTCGCGCGACCGGGGCCCGACCACGGCGATCGTCGACCACTGCTCGGTGACCGAGGTGCAGTGGACGTCGAGTTCGGGCCACTCGGTCTGCAGCCACTCCTCCAGCCAGTCCAGGACGTTCGCCGCGCCGCCGGTCGTCGTGGTCATGAAATAGCGGTCCTCGTCGAGGCGCAGCGTCACACCGTCGTCGAAGATCATGCCGTCGGGCTTGCACATGACGCCGTAGCGGGCCGTGCCGGGCTTGAGCTTCTTGAAGGCGTTGGTGTAGACGCGGTTGAGGAACTCGCCCGCGTCCGCGCCCCGGACCTCGATCTTGCCGAGGGTGGAGGCGTCCATGAACGCCACCCCCTCACGGGCCGCCCGGCACTCGCGGGCCACGGCCGCGTCCATGTCCTCGCCGGGCCCCGGGTAGTACCGGGGGCGCTTCCACTGCCCGACGTCCTCGAACTCCGCGCCGTGGTCCACATGCCAGCTGTGGAGGGAGGTGGTGCGTTCGGGATCGAACAGCTCGCCGCGCTCACGGCCCGCCAGGGCCGCGAAAGCCACCGGTGTGTAGGGCGCCCGGTAGGCCGTCGTGCCGATCTCGCCGGGCGACGCGCCCGCGCCGAGGGCATCGGCGATCACCCCGATCGCGTTGACGCCGGACGTCTTGCCCTGGTCGCCCGCCGTGCCGAGCGAGGTGTAGCGCTTGACGTGCTCGACACCCCGCATGCCCGCCCCGGTGGAGCGCCGGACGTCGGCGACGCTGACGTCGCGCTGCAGGTCGACGAAGTGGGTGTCCCAGCCGCCGGGTTCGCCGTCGGGGGCGGGCACCAGCCACAGGGCGCGCACCTCGGGGCGTACCGTCCTGGACGAGGCCGTGGGCACCGGAGCCGGGAACCCGGCGTCCGTCGCGGCGCGCGCACCGGCCCGCGCGCCCTCGGCCAGACAGCCGTCGAGGTCGTACGTCCCGCGGGCCGCACCGACGACCTGCTGGTCGCGTACGGTCCCGTCGGGGACGAAGGCGACCAGGTCCTCGTCCCAGCGCAGCCGGCCCTGGCGCTGGCTGTGCAGATGCACCACCGGGCTCCAGCCGCCCGACACGGCGAGCAGGTCGCAGTCGAACGACCGTGACTCACCGGTGAGTCGACCACTGTCGTCGAGAGCCTGGACGGTGACGCCGGTGAGCCGGTGACCGCCCGCGGTGTCGACGACCGCGCTGCCCGTCAGCACGCCGACCCCGGTCGCCGCAGCGACCTCGGCGGCCCGGTCGGACACCTGCGGGCGCGCGTCCACCACGGCGGCGATGTCGATCCCCGCGGCATGCAGGTCGGCGACCGTGTCGTAGGCGCTGTCGTTGGTCGTGCTCACCACGGCCCGTGAACCCGGCGCCACGGCATACCGGTTGAGGTAGGTGCGCACGGCCGCGGCGAGCATCACCCCGGGCCGGTCGTTGCCGGCGAAGACCAGCGGGCGCTCGTGCGCACCGGTCGCCAGGACGACCTGCCGGGCCCGGATGTGCCACAGCCGCTGCCGCGAGACGCCTTCCGGAGCGGCGGCTCCGAGATGGTCGGTGCGCCGCTGGAGGGCCAGCACATAGTTGTCGTCGTACGACCCGAAAGCCGTGGTGCGGGGCAGTACGACGACCTCGGGGGCGGCGTCGAGGGCCGTGCGGACGTCTGCGATCCACTCGGTGTCGGAGTGCAGTGAACCGCCGGGCTCCGGCTGTTCGTCGACGAGGATCACGCGGGCGCCGGAACCGGCGGCAGCGGCGGCGGCCGCGAGCCCGGCCGGTCCGGCGCCGACGACCAGGACGTCGGTGTGGACGTACTTCTTGTCGTAGACGGCGGGGTCGGGGGTGGGATCGAGCCGGCCCATCCCGGAGAGCGTGGTGGCGGACAGACCGTCGTACAGCTCCACGGTCGTCGCCGGGAGCATGCCCTCCGAGCACGAACCGTCGAGCTGCACCAGGGCGTTGGGCTCCTCGACGCCAGCGCTGACGATGCCGCGCGGGCGGCCGCGGTAGAGCGACGGGGCGACCTCGACGACCCCGTTCGCCAGCATCGCCGAGGCGAGGGTGTCGCCGGGATGGCCGGTCAGCTCCCGTCCGTCGACGGTGAACCGCAGCACGGCGTTGCGGTCGACGCGGCCGCCTCGCGGGAGCCGGAAGGGCTGGTCGGTCATCGGTTCCCTCCGGCCTGGGGCAGTTCGGGGCGCGGCTCGTCGAGCCGGTAGGAGGTCAGCACCTCGTGGGTGGCGGTGTCGCGCAGGACGTTGAACCAGCGGCGGCAGCCGATGCCGTGCATCCACCGCTCGGCGAAGGGGCCCTTGGGGTTGTCGCGGTAGAAGACGTACTCGGCCCACTGCTCGTCCGTGAGGTCGGCGGGGGACTCGGGGTAGGGGACGTGGGCCTGTCCGCCGTAGTGGTACTCGGTCTCGTTCCGCGGCCCGCACCATGGGCAGGTGATCAGCAGCACGGTGTCCTTCTCTCCACAGGCTTTCAGTGGGCCACGGCTGCGGCGCCGTGCTCGTCGATCAGTGCGCCCGTCGCGAAACGTTCCAGGGCGAAGGGGGCGTTCAGCGGATGCGGCTCGCCCGTGGCGATGGTGTGGGCGAAGGTCCAGCCGGCGGCCGGGGTGGCCTTGAACCCGCCGGTGCCCCAGCCGCAGTTGACATAGAGGTTCTCGACGGGGGTCGTGCCGATGACGGGGGAGGCGTCGGGGGTGACGTCGACGATGCCGCCCCAGGTCCGCAGCACGTGCGCGCGGGCGAAGACGGGGAACAGCTCGACGGCGGCGGCCATCTGCTGCTCGATCACATGGAACGAGCCGCGCTGACCATAGCCGTTGTACGAGTCGACGCCCGCGCCCATCACCAGCTCGCCCTTGTGGGCCTGGGAGACGTAGACGTGCACATGGTTCGACATGACGACCGTCGGATGCACCGGCTCGTGCAGCTCGGACACCAGCGCCTGGAGCGGGTGCGACTGCACCGGCAGCCGGACGCCCGCCCGCGCGGCCAGCACACTGCTGTGTCCGGCGGCAGCGAGGCCGACCCGGCCGGCGTGAATGCGGCCGCGGTTGGTCTCGACGCCCACGACGCGGTCGCCGTCCTTGAGGAAGCCGGTGACCTCACAGCCCTGGATCAGGTCCACGCCCATCTCGTCGGCCCGGCGGGCCAGCGCCCAGGCGACGTGGTCGTGCTTGGCGATGCCCGCCCGCGGCTGGAAGGTGCCGCCGAGGACCGGATACCGGGTGCGGGAGGAGACGTTGAGGATGGGGCAGACCTTGGCGACCTCGTCCGGTTCGAGCCACTCGGCGTCGACCCCGTTGAGGCGGTTGGCGCCCACCCGGCGCATTCCCTCGCGGACGTCCTGCAGGGTGTGCGCGAGGTTGAGGACGCCGCGCTGACTGAACAGGAAGTCGTAGTCCAGCTCCTCGGGGAGCCGCTCCCACAGCTTGAGCGCGTGCTCGTAGATCGCCGCGCTCTCGTCCCACAGATAGTTGGAGCGGATGATCGTGGTGTTGCGGGCCATGTTGCCGCCGGCCAGCCAGCCCTTCTCCAGGACGGCCACGTTGGTGATGCCGTGGTTCTTGGCGAGGTAGTAGGCGGTGGCCAGGCCGTGGCCGCCCGCGCCGACGATGACGACGTCGTACGAGGAGCGCGGCTCGGGGTTGCGCCAGAGCCAGTCCGGATGCTCCGGCAGCGGCTTGGTCGTCATGCCGCGTCTCCGTTCAGGTGGGACGGGTGGGTCGGGTGAGGCAGGTGGGGGTAGAGGGGGAACGCGTCGGCGAGCTTCCCGACCCGGTCGCGCAGCAGGCCCGCGCGCTCGCCGTCGAGCCGCTCCTCCTTCAGGGCCTGGGCGATGATGTCGGCGACCTCCCGGAACTCCGCCTCGCCGAAGCCCCGGGTGGCCAGCGCGGGGGTGCCGATCCGCAGCCCCGAGGAGACCATCGGCGGGCGCGGGTCGAACGGCACCGCGTTGCGGTTGACGGTGATGCCGATGCTGTGCAGCCGGTCCTCGGCCTGCTGTCCGTCGAGCGCGGAGTTCCGCAGGTCGACGAGGACCAGGTGGACCTCGGTGCCGCCGGTCAGCACGGTGATGCCGGCCTCGGCCACGTCGTCGGCCAGCAGCCGTCCGGCGAGGATGCGGGCGCCGTCCAGAGTGCGCTGCTGCCGGTCCTTGAACTCCTCGCTCGCCGCCACCTTGAAGGCCACCGCCTTCGCCGCGACGACATGCTCCAGCGGGCCGCCCTGCTGGCCCGGGAAGACCGCGGAGTTGATCTTCTTGGCCAGGTCGGCGCGGCTGAGTATCACCCCGCCGCGCGGGCCGCCGAGGGTCTTGTGCGTGGTGGTCGTGACGACATCGGCGTACGGCACGGGGCTCGGGTGGAGCCCCGCGGCCACCAGACCGGCGAAGTGGGCCATGTCCACCATCAGGTACGCGCCCACCGCGTCGGCGATCCGCCGGAACGCGGCGAAGTCCAGCTGCCGGGGGTACGCCGACCAGCCCGCGACGATCAGCTTGGGCCGGTGGGCGAGAGCGAGCTGCTCGACCTCGTCCATGTCGATGCGCATGTCGGACTCGCGCACGTGGTACGGCACGACGTTGTACAGCTTGCCGGAGAAATTGATGCGCATGCCGTGGGTCAGGTGCCCACCGTGCGCGAGGTCGAGGCCGAGGATCGTGTCGCCGGGCTGGAGCAGCGCGAACATAGCGGCCGCGTTGGCCTGGGCGCCCGAGTGCGGCTGCACGTTCGCGGCCTCGGCGCCGAACAGTTCCTTCACCCGGGCGATGGCCAACTGCTCGATGACGTCGACGTGTTCGCAGCCGCCGTAGTAGCGGCGGCCCGGGTAGCCCTCGGCGTACTTGTTGGTCAGGACCGAGCCCTGGGCCTCCATGACGGCGGCCGGGGCGAAGTTCTCCGAGGCGATCATCTCGAGGGTGGACTGCTGGCGGTGCAGCTCGGCGGCCACCGCGGTGGCGACATCCGGGTCGAGCTCGCTGAGCGGGAGGGAGAGGGAGGAGCCGGCCGTGGTGATCGACGGGTCCGTTGCCATCTGCACACCATCCTGGGAGTCAACTGAAGAGCATCTGATATATCAGCCTGTGCGGTAAGGTATGGGAGCTCGCCGGACAGGTCAAGGGGGCTTCATGCAGCAGGCGGCGACCGAGCAGCCAGGGGGCGAGGAGCTGTCCCTCGCCGAACGCGCCTACCGCGTCGTCCGCGACCGGCTCGTCATGCTGGATATCCGCCCGGGCGCGCCGATCAACGAGGACCAGCTGGCGCAGTCCCTCGGCGTCGGTCGGACGCCGGTGCGCGAGGCCCTCAAACGACTCCAGTACGAACGTCTCATCGCGACCTACCCCCGACGCGGCACCTTCGCCACCGACGTCAACATCACCGACCTGGCCCATATCTCCGAGGTGCGCCAGGAACTGGAACCCCTGGCCGCCGCCCAGGCGGCGCGCCGCGCCACGGCCGCGGACCGGGCGACGCTGACGGACCTCCTACGGGAGTTGCAGAGCCCGGCCTCCCGGCCGCAGGACGCCGCCGATCTCATGCACCTCGACCTTCAGGTGCACCGCGCCATCTACGCCGCCACGCACAATCCCTACCTGGAGGACACCCTCGTCCGCCACGACAACCTGGCCACCCGCATCTGGTGCCTGTTCGTGGACCGGCTGACCGACATGGCCGGCCATATCGAAGAGCACGGCCCGTTGATCGAGGCGATCGTCGCCGGCGACCCCGACAAGGCGGCACAACTCGCCCGCAGTCACGTCGAGGGCTTCGAACAGGCCATTCGCGCAGCCATCTGACACGACGCCGTGAGGCCCGGGGCACCACCTCAAGGGTCTGCCCCATCGGGCAGCGCCGGCTGCACTCCCGTAAGCGGTCGCACGCCTGTACCTGGTGCACACCCTGAGGCAGTGTCAGGGTCAGAGAGGTCTGCCGCTGGACGTCCCAGGGAGCGAGAATGCCTGACCACGCACACGACCACGACCACGACCACGAACACGACCATCAACAGGCCGGCCACGGGCGGTCCCAGACCGACGACTCGCGGCTGTTCAAGGCGGCAGCCGCGGGTCGCCCCGATGTTCTGGGCCCGTCGGGCATGGGCACGCTGCAGCGTGCCGTCGGCAACAGCGCGGTGGGCGCCATGCTGCAGCGCGAGCAGGACGAGGAAACCCCGCCGACCCCTGCGACTCCCTCGGCCCCGTCGGCTTCCTCGCCTCGGCGCTCGCCCGTGCACGACGTCATCGGGTCGGGCTCCGGGCAGAGCCTCGGCGCCGATGTCCGCTCCGACATGGAGGCAAGGCTCGGCGCGGACTTCTCCGACGTGCGGGTGCACACGGGCGACGCGGCGCACGAGTCGGCGACGTCCGTCGGCGCACACGCCTACACCGTCGGCAACAACGTCGTCTTCCAGCGGGACGCCTACGACCCGTCCTCCCATGCCGGGCGCACGACGCTCGCCCATGAGCTGACCCATGTGATCCAGCAGCGCAGCGGCCCGGTCGACGGTGCCGCGGCACCCGGCGGGATCCGGGTCAGCGACCCCTCGGACCGGTTCGAGCGGGAGGCCAGTGCGAACGCCGAACGCGTCCTGTCCGCCCCGGCCCCGGCCACCCAGGGCGCGGAGCGGGCGGCGGCCGGGGCCGAGCCGTCCGCGGCGGTCCAGCGGCAGTCCGAGGAGGCCGACGAGGAACCCGCCGACGTCCAGGGGCTGTTCGTGCAACGGGCCGAGGAGGAGCAGCAGGACGAGCCGGGCGACGCGTGAGCAGGCACGGCCCCCCCGGGATCGTGCCCGGGGGGCCGTACCGTCTCGCTGTCTCGCCGTCTCGCCGTCTCGCCGTGCCGGGCGAGCTCCGGCCGCGCGGGCTCAGGCCGTGGAGGGGGAGGCGCTCGGGCTGGGTGCGGCCGCCTCCCGCAGCGTCCCGCCGACCAGCACCGACTCGTCGCACTGGCCCGGCGTCGGGCCGCCCACCGGCTTTCCCACCTGACTGCAGGTCACCGTCATGGTGATCCGCCCCTCGGCGGGCACCACGATCGGGGTGACGAAGTGGTAGTCCTGGTCACGGAAGTTCTGCAGTGCCAGGGTCAGCAGGGTCCGGCTCTCGGAGGAGATGACGACGGTACCGGAGTCGCCCTGCGGGTTCTGCACCACGAGGTCCGTCAGGTCGAACGCCTGACCGGCCGGGACGCTGTACACCGTGTCGGACGTCGGGTCGCCGCCCACCGCGTCCTTGACCCCGGCCTGAGCGCTGCGCGGATCCCCCGCACCGCCACCCCCGCCCCCGCCGCCCCCTGTGCCTCCGCCGCCTGTTCCGCCCGTGCCCCCGCCGGTGCTTCCGGCCGCCGGTCCCGCTCCGCCGCCGGAGCCCGGTGAGCCGCCGCCCCCTGCGTCCTTTCCCGTTCCGGCGGCACCCCCCGACGCACCCGAGGAGCCGCCGCCGCTCGCGGCGCCGGACGCGCGGGCGCTGGGCGACAGCACGGCGGCCACCTGCTTCTTGGACTCCTCCCGCGCCGCCGACCGCACCACCGGACGCAGCAGGGCGAACCACACGACGGCCAGGGCCACCACGGCGGCCACCGCCGCCGCCAGGGCGCGCGGCAGCCAGCGCGGCAGTATCGCGTTCTGCTGGTAGGTGCCGTCCAGGGGGACCGGCTCGTGCGGCGCCCCGCCCGTGGGCGTCGCCACCACCTGGAAGGGATGCACCACGGGAGCGCCACGCCACAGCCGCCGCGCCGGACGCGCCGTGAGTCGCGACAACTCGGCGGCGCCCGGCGGCAGTTCGACGGTCTCCCGGGCGAAGCGCAACCGTACCCGGGAGCTGTCGCCCTGGGCCGCCAGCCGCACCGTCATCGGGATGTTGCCGCGGTTGTCGACGGCCACGTCCGTACGGCCGCGCCAAGCCCCCTCGAACCCGCGGGGCACCAGCTCCCCGGTGACCTCGGCGAACGGCAGGACCGTGACGACGCCCTCGGGGACCACCGCCGTGTCGGGGGCGCTGGTGGGCTCCACCCGCACCCCGAACGGGACGTCCCCGGCCGGCACCTCCGAGCTTCGGGGCGGACTCAGCGCGAGAACCGCGGTGCCCGTACTGTCCGGATACAGCGAAAGGCTCGTTGGCTCGACGGTCGCCCAGGCCGCTGCCGGGCCCACGACCTCGAAGCGATACTCCTCCACCGTGCTGCCGGAGTTGCGTACCTGAAGGGGGACTTCGATCCGCCCACCAGGCTCGGCGGTCACAGCGGTCGTGTCCAGGCTCGCCGCAGTTGTCATGATCGGCACCGTAAAGCCGGTGGCGGCGGCCGACAGGGGCCTCGCAGGAAGACTTTCGGGAAGCTGAGGTGCCCATTGACGCCTTGTTGACTTTGCGTGGAGTCGCCTGCCGCATACTGCTCGACGCGCCGCGATGCGCTCGACCAGGGGGGAGACTGGTGTGGACCGGATAGTTGTGTGCCTGCGCGCCGATGACCCGATCTCCAGAGCGGGGGTCGCCACGCAACTGCGGCCCCGGCCGGAGATCCGGCTGCAGGAGGAGGGGGAGGAACCGGCCGCCGCCGTGGTGGTGGTCGTCGTGGACACCATAGACGAGGAGTCGCTGCGGACCCTTCGTCACATCCGGCGGACGACGGCGGCCCGGGTGGCGCTGGTCGCCACCCGCATCGACGACCAGCAACTGGTCGGCGCCGCCGAGTGCGGAGTGGCGGGCGTCCTGCGCCGGTCCGAGGCGACGCCGGAGCGGCTGGTGCAGGTGATCAACGCGGTGGCCAGGGGAGAGGGAAGCGTTCCCGCGGACCTGCTGGGCCGCCTGCTGGAGCAGGTCGGCCAGTTGCAGAGCCAGGTTCTGGCGCCGCGCGGCCTGAACTTCCACGGGCTCACCGACCGGGAGATCGAGGTCGTCCGACTGGTCGCCGAGGGGTACGACACCGGGGACATCGCCACCAAGCTCGCGTACTCCGATCGCACCATCAAGAACATCCTGCACGACCTCGTCACCCGCCTGCACCTGCGCAACCGCTCTCACGTCGTCGCCTACGCGCTCCGGCAGGGGCTGATCTGAAGAGGCCGGCCCGTCTCGGCGGGTGAGGGAGAGGCCGATTGCCCAGAGGGGCAGACCGCACTTCCCACATGGGTGTCCCATGCGCCGCTCCGTCGAAGAGCGGCGCCGGGGACGGTGGGGCAGACGCCGATCTGGGAGGGGATGTCGTGCGGTTGTTCCGGCTGCGGGCGGGCCTGATGGCCTCGGTCCTCGCGCTCGGCGCGGTAGGGGCCGGCATCGGAGAAACGGTGCCGCCGGGCCTGACCACGGCTTCGTCCCCTCTGTCGTCCCCCCTCCCGCCGTCCTCTTCGCTCTCCTCTTCACCGTCCTCTTCACCCGCTACTTCTTCCCATTCTTCGTCTTCTCCGAAGGCGTCGGTCCCGGTGTCGCCGGTCTCGCCGTCGCTGGTGGAGCAGGCGTTGAACCCCGGCGCCTCGATCACCGTCGCCAAGCGGGTGCGGACCCCGGCGGTGCCGCCCAAGCCGGACGTGGTGCTGCTGGTGGACAACACGGGGAGCATGGGCAGCGTCATCGCCAACGTGAAGGCCAACCTGCCCACGATCGTCGACCAGGTCTTCGGCGTGCAGCCCGACTCCCGGTTCGCCGTCGCGAGCTTCGGCGACCAGAACGACCCGGAGGTCGGCGCCGCCCGCCTCTTCCTCCTCCACCAGCCCTTCACCGACGACCGCGCTGCCATCCAGCGCGGCGTCGATCAACTGGACGCCCATTACGGCGACGACGTGCCGGAGGACTGGGGCAACGGGCTGTACGAGGTGGCGACGGGGGCGGGCGGCCGCAACACCTTCCGGGACGGGGCCACACCCGTCGTCGTCCTCGTCGGTGACGCACCCACCCACGAACCGAGCAACCACCACCACCTGGCGGACGTCGAACAGACGCTCAAGGACCACGGCGTCAAGGTCCTCGCCGTAGGCGTCGGCGGAGACGGGCTCGACGAATACGACCAAGCCACACAGGTCACCGAGGCCACCGGCGGTACGTACCTCCGGGGCATCAACGCGAACGACGTGTCGAACGCCATCGTCCAGGGCCTGACGAACCTGCCGGTCACCGTCGGCCACCGGCTCGTCGAATGCGACCGCTCGCTCAGCGTCTCGCTCTCTCCGCCGAGCGTCCGGCTGACCAGCGGCCAGACCGCCTCCTTCAGCGAGCAGATCACGGTGTCCCCGGACGCACCGCAGGGCTCCACCCTGTCCTGCACGGTCCAGTTCACCCTCGGCCCGGCGGCGGACCCGGCCTACCGGGAGCAGATCCGCATCACCGTCAACGACGTGACCGCGCCGGCGGTGACCGTCGACGACCGCACGGTGGAAGCCACCGGCCCGGGCGGCGCGGTCGTCGACTATCCGGCCGTCGCGCACGACAACGTCGACGGCGACGTCCCGGTGTCGTGCGAGCCGCCCTCCGGGACGCGCTTCCCGATCGGGCGGACGACGGTCACCTGCACGGCGACCGACAAGGCGGGCAACACCGGCCGCGACACGGCCGTGTTCACCGTCGTCGACACGACCGCGCCGGCGGTGAACGTCGACGATCGCACCGTCGAGGCGACCGGCCCCGACGGCGCCGTGATCACCTATCCGGCCACGGCCACGGACCTCGTGGACGGCGACGTCGCGGTGGTGTGCGAGCCGTCCTCCGGTTCGACGTTCCCGATCGGGAAGACCACCGTCACCTGCACCGCGACCGACGCCGCCGGCAACACCGGCACCGACACCGCCGAGTTCACGGTGACCGACTCGACCGGCCCCCTCGTCACCGTCGATGACCGCACCGTGGAGGCGACCGGGCCCGGCGGCGCGGTCGTGGAGTACCCCGCGTCGGCGCAGGACACGGTCGACGGGCAGGTACCGGTCACCTGCGCACCGCCGTCGGGTTCGCTGTTCCCGATCGGGGCGACGACGGTGACCTGCACGGCGACGGACTCCCGCGAGAACACCGGTCAGGACACCGCCGTCGTCACCGTCGTCGACACCACCGCGCCGATCGTGACCGTCGACGACATGACGGTGGAGGCCACCGGTCCCGACGGCGCGGTCGTGGAGTACGGCGCCACCGCCGTCGACACCGTCGACGGATCGACGAAGGTCACCTGCACGCCGCCCCCCGGCACCACCTTCCCGGTCGGGGCGACCACCGTCACCTGCACATCGACGGACGCGCACGAGAACACCGGTACGGACACCGCCGTGATCACGGTGGTCGACACGACCGCGCCCGCCGTCACCGTGGACGACCGCACCGTGCCGGCAACCGGTCCCGCCGGCGCCGTGATCGAGTACACCGCCACGGCCCAGGACCTCGTCGACGGAATCGTGGCCGTCACCTGCACGCCCCTGTCCGGTTCCACCTTCCCGGTCGGCAAGACCACCGTGACCTGCACCGCGACCGACGCCGCCGGCAACACCGGCACCGACACCGCCGTCTTCACCGTCGTCGACGACGGCAAGCCCGTCGTCCAGGTCGACGACCGGACCGTACGCACCCTCAGCCGGGCCGGCGCACCCGTCACCTACACCGCCACCGCCCAGGACGTCGTCGACGGCGCCCTGCCCACCACCTGCACCCCGCCCTCCGGGGCGAACTTCCCACTCGGGAAGACGACCGTCACCTGCACGGCCACCGACAAAGCGGGGAACACCGGCAGCGACACCGCCGTCGTGACCGTCATCCTGATCCCGCCCGTGCCGGTCGCACCCGCAGCCGACCTCGCCGTGACCGCCGCCGCCGACCCGCAGCCTGCCTTCACCGGCGGCACCGTCACAGCGACGTTCACCCTCACCAACGCGGGACCGGACAACGCGACGAACGTCGTCCTGGCCAGCGGGACACCCGGGTCCGCCACCGTGGTGAGCCCCCAGGACCGCTGCACCGCCGCCCGCCCCTGCACCCTGCCGGCCGGCGGCCGCATCCAGGTCACCACCCGGCTGTCGTACGACAAGGCCACCAGCGGCACCCTGACGGCGCGGGTCGCCGGCACGCCGACCGACCCGCGTCCCGCGAACAACACCGACACGGTCCGGCTCCGGGTCCTGAAGCCCGTGCTGACCGCCGGGCCCGCCGTCGCCCGGCTCGGCGACGTCGTCCTCGCCGAGGGCCGCGACTTCCCCGCCGGAACCGTCGTACAACTGAAGTGGAGTCAGGGCATCACCGCGGCGACCGTTCCGGTGCGGGTGGGCGCCGACGGAACGTTCCGCACCCAGGTCCTCGTCCTGCGCAAGGACCGGACCGGACCCCGGCTGCTGCGCGCCACAGGACCCGGATACGACCCGCTCACCGCGCAGGTCCTCGTCGTGCCCCGCAGCCTCCAGCCACCCGACTTCATCGGCCGCGGATGAGCAAGGCGAAGGGGGAACCGTGATCCACGAGGTGGACGACGCACTGCGCGCTCTCGTACGCAACGACGCCCTGAGCGGCACACAGGTCAGCGTCATGTTCGACGCACCCACCCGCGAGTGGGCGGCCAAGGTCAACGCCCCCACCGTCAATCTGTACCTCTACGACATCCGGGAGGACATGCGCCGCCGCTCCCGCGGCCTGTCCAACGAGTACGACGACCGGGGCACCGTCATCGCCCGGCACCGCCCGCCCCGGTACTTCAAGCTGTCCTACCTGATCACCGCCTGGACCCGGCGCCCCGAGGACGAACACCGCCTGTTGTCGTCCCTGCTGCTGTGCCTGCTCAGCAGCGACGCCATGCCCAGCCGACACATGACCGGCTCACTGGCCGAGCTTCCCCTGTCGGTGCCGATGACGATCGCGCTGCCGCCCCCCGAGGACCGGGCGTTCGCGGATGTGTGGAGCGCGCTCGGCGGTGAGCTGAAGCCCTCCCTTGACCTCGTGGTCAGCCTCCCCCTCGTCGGCACGGGCACCGTCGCGGCCGCACCGCCGGTCACCGAGGAGGGCGGCCTGCGGCTCGGGTTGGAGAACACCGGCCACACCGACCAGGACGCCACTGGAGCGCGGGGAACCGACGCGGCGGACGAGCCGGCGGCGCGCCGCCCGCGGCCGGCACGGTCCCGGCGAGTCCGCGAATGAGCACCGACACCGAGCGGAGCGAGGAGCATCCCATCGCCGAGAACCCCAGCCTTCGCCACCTGCTGGACCGGGTGGTCCTCGTCGAGGAACGCGTACGCCGCGCCGTCGCCGCCCGCAGGCAGACCGACCCCAACCCCGACGACGCCTTCCGGGGCCTCTACCTCACCGACGACACCGTCGACCGCCTCCTGAACACCCCGCCCCGTCCCGCCGCCCCCGACCGTACGGACGCCGCCCGGCACGCCGAGGCAGAGACGCGAGCCGACACCGCCGACCCGCCCACCAGCCTGCGCCGCCTCACGAACGGCCTCGGCCTGACCGACCTCGACGTCGAGATCCTGCTCATCGCCCTCCTGCCCGATCTGGACGCCCGCTTCGAATCGTTCTACGGCTATCTCAACGACGACGTCACCCGCCGCCGCCCCTCCATCGGCCTGGCGCTGGCGCTGTGCGGGCTGCCCCCGGCGGACGCCGCCGCCCGCGCCCGCCTCGGCGCCACCGCGGCCCTGCTCTCCGGCGGCCTGCTGATCGTCGAGGACCAGGACCGTCCGTTCCTCGGGCGTGCCCTGCGGGTACCGGACCGGGTCGCCGCGCACCTGCTCGGCGACGACACTCCCGACCCGCGGGTCGCCGACCTGCTGACCCCGGCCCCGCCCGTGCCCGGCGTCGGTGACGCCGCCCCGCTGGCCCGGGCCCTCGCGGCCGAGGTCCCTCTGGCGTATCTGCGCGAGGAGCAGGGCGGCGCGGGCCCGGCTCTCGCCGCGACCGCTCTCGCCGGCGCCGGGCGTTGCGCCCTTGCCCTGGACCTGGCCCGCCTCGCCCGCGACCCGGCTCCCGCGGACGCCGTGCGCACCGCCGTACGCGAGGCCCGGCTGACCGGCGCCGGTCTGGTCTGCGCCCCGGTCGACGCCCTGGACCGGGACCGCGAACGGGCCGCCCTGCTAAGGCAGTTGACGGACACGCAGGTCCCCGTCGTCCTCGTCGGCCACACCCCCTGGGACGCCGCCTGGTCCACCCGGCCTCCGTTGCTCCTGCGCGCCCCACGAGTCGAGCCGACCGCACGAGCCGCACTGTGGCAGGCCGCGTACGGGCCCTCCGTGCCCGCAGGAATCAACGTCCCGAACCTGCTGGCGCCCTTCCTCCTCACCCCGGAGCAGATCACCCGGGCGGCCCGAAGCGCCGCCCAGAACGCGCTCCTGGACGGTGTCGAGCTGCGCCCCGAGCACATACGCCGCGGCGCCCGGGCCCAGAACTCCGCCGGACTCGACGTCCTCGCCCGCCGCATCGAACCCGCCGTCGGCTGGGACGACCTCGTCCTGCCTGCCGACACCCTCTCCCAGCTGCGGGAACTCACTGCGCGCGCCCGCCACCGCGACCGCGTCCTCGGTGAATGGCAAATGCGTCCCGGCGGCGCCCGCGGCCGGGGCGTCGTCGCCCTGTTCGCGGGCGACTCCGGCACCGGAAAGACCATGTCCGCCGAGGTCATCGCCGCCGATCTGGGCCTGGACCTCTACACCGTCGACCTGTCCACGGTCATCGACAAATACGTCGGCGAGACCGAGAAGAACCTCGAGCGCATCTTCTCCGAAGCGGCCGGGGTGAACGGCGTCCTCCTCTTCGACGAGGCCGACGCCATCTTCGGCAAGCGCTCCGAGGTCAAGGACGCCCACGACCGCTACGCCAACGTCGAGAGCGCCTACCTCCTCCAGCGCATGGAGTCCTTCGACGGCCTCGCCGTCCTCGCCACCAACCTCCGCGCCAATCTCGACGACGCCTTCACCCGCCGCCTCGACCTCGTCGTCGACTTCCCCGTCCCCGACCCCACCCAGCGCCTCGCCCTCTGGCACCGCTGCCTGGCCCCCCTCCTCCCCGGCACCGGCGACCTCGATCTCCCCTTCTGCGCGAACTCCTTCGAACTAGCCGGCGGCAACATCCGCTCCATCGCCGTCACCGCCGCCTACCTCACCGCCGACGCGGGCTCCCCGCTGACCATGCGCCAGCTGATCCACGCGGTCCAACGCGAATACCAGAAACTGGGGCGCCTTACGCTGGCGAGCGAGTTCGGGCCTTATGTGGACCTGCTTGTCCTGTGAGGGACCGGAGGACCCGGCATGAGCCGTGCGGCTGAAGATTACAGGCAGGCGCGCAGAATGCTACGGTGGTCACGTCTGTCGGCATTCTAAAAGGAGGATGAATGGTCACGCACGCCGAGTTAGTCGACAGTTTTGGTGAGAACCAGGTCTCCACGCTGTCGTGGGAATTTGTCGAGCAGCACGTCACCGATGCGGATGCGCGTAGAGTGCTCTCGGAGGTCGGACTACCGGAAAGCCTGCTTGATATTCTGGCTATCGGCGACTTTCGGCGCAGGCAGCCGCCGACACTGGGGGAAATGCTCGGCAGTACCAGTCGAGGGCTGCCGAATCACACCTTGAACTATCTTGTGATCGCGACGGGTATGGGTGGGGCGGCTTGCCTCAACGGGTCTGACGGCCGAGTGTACTGGTTCAAAGCCGGAGACAGATTCTCCTTCGACCTCATCAACTCTTCCCTTGACCTCTTCGTCGAGATGCTGCACCGAATCTGGTGTGATCTGGAAGATCTCGATCTGGGCCTTGAGGATGAGGATGACGAAGACGGGCAGGGCGACGACGTTGCCGATACGCTTCGTCGATTGGTTACGGAGTTGCGACCGGTGGACCCGGAAAGCTTTGAGAGCCCGGTCAAGTTCTGGCAGCACGTCATCCTGTTTGCGTTGCGGCATATCGCCGAGCAGTGAAAAATTCTGAAACCGAGGTCGTTACTTCCCGACGTATCCGTGGTTCACGACCCAGGAATCATCAACACCCGCGGCGTCCACCATGTCGATCCGCTTCTGCAGTTCATCGTTTCGTCGTTTGAGGTTTTCCAGGAAGGTCCGGCGCGCCTGCATATCTTCGTTCGTCATTGTTTCCTTCTCCTCGGGTGTCAGGTCCCGCGCGGGATCGGTGCTGTCGGGGTCCCGGATATCCAAGGCGGCAGCGTTCAATACGGAGACGTCAATTCCCCGGGCCTTGAGAATCGCAATGCCGGCGACGCCGGGGTCATTGGTCTGCTTGATTCGGAACCACTCCCGCCGGTGGTCTGTACCGGTTACGGGTATCTGATCCCATCCTTCGGCCCGCCGCTTGGTCTCCGCCCGGGTCTCTGACTTGGGATGGCCAGTGAAGCGCTTCGGTAGCGATCCCGGCTTCTTTCCCTGAGCTTTCCTGGCTTCTCGGATCTCTTTTTCCGAGGAAATCTTCTTTGCTTGAACCAGTTCGTTGAAAATTCTTGGATATCGCTGCCTGATTTCACCGGTGAAATCAGTCTGACCGTGATACATGGAGCTGGCCGCTACCGACGCGCGCACGGTTGCCGACTTGGCTGCGAGATCGTTTCCGACGAAGTCACCAATGTAGTTTGCGCAATTGACGCAGGGGCTGCGGTTGACCTCGTACCGCACGGATATTTCTTCAACCTGGTCAGCTTGTGCGGGCATTTTTGGCAGGTCGACTCTCTGGAAGAGCAGCGTCACGTGTTCTTCAGCGTGAGCCTGTGTCACCTTGTGAACCTGCTCGTATACCTTTGGGTCCTCGGCGCTCTGGTGTTTGCGTACCCTGATCTTGTCCTCGCCTGCTACCTTCCACGTCAGCACTCCGCGTGCGACGGTCGGCTGGTCCTCAGGACGGGGCTTCTTCTCTGCCTCCTTTCCGTCGAGCAATTTATTAAGTTCGGCATGCGACTCATCCGTCACCTCGTCAAGCTTCTCGGCTTCCTTCTTCCAGATCCGAACTTCCTCCTCGGACCACGCCAGTGCTCCGGCATCGCCGTCGGCAACATTTGGAGAGTTGATGAAGACTTCATCGCTGGACTCGTGCGGACTGCCGTGGGCATTGACTCGGAATGAATGCGGACCGGTCTTTACCATCCGGAGTGAAGTCAGCCCCTGCTTGGCGTATTTCTGATACACCTGGTGAAGAACAGTGGGCATCCGCTCGGTCTCGGTTCCCTCCGCCAATCGATTCCGCGCCTCAGCCGACGCCGCTTTCAGGACTTTAGTCTTGTCCTTGGGAGGGCCAGATCTGTTGTCATTCATATCTTTATTCGCCTGTTTGCTGGATTTATTCTTAAACTTCGCCCAAAGCGCCTTGGCTTTCTTCGCGATGAAGTCGACGATCTTGTCGATCGCCTTGTTGACCGGCTTGGCGACCGCGTGGAAGACCTGTTTGACCTTGGCCGCGAGGTTGCCGACGCCCAGCAGGGCCGCGAGGAAGCCGATGAGGACGGGGATGGAGGCGGCGAGGGCGCCTTCGATGAGGGCGGGGACGCCGCCACCGCCGCCGCTTGCTATGGCGATGACCGCGTCCAGGATCGAGTTGACGAACTGGATGATCTGGGCGCCCTGGGTCACCACGAACGTGACGATGTCGATGATGCCCTTGACCGCGCGGACGAAGGCCGAGGCGGGGTTGAGGAGGGAGATGATCCAGGTGATGCCCGCGACGATGACGGTGGGGATCAGGTAGGAGGTGAGCTTCCCGAGGATCGTCGACTTCAGGTCGCCGACGGAGGCCTTGATGTGGTCCACCGCGCCTGCCGGGCCCTCCTTCTGGAGGGCCTGCGCGACGGGGACGGACTGTTCCGCGGCGCTGACCGCCTGGTCGGGGACACCCTTGCGGGTGATACGGGCGCGGATGTTGGCCCAGGTCAGCCCCAGCATGCCGGCGATCAGCTGGATGATGCCCTTGAGGTCGAACTTGGCGGGCAGGTTCAGGCCTGCGCTGACGGCCGTGCCCAGGAGCCAGGAGATCAGGCCCTTTTTGAGATGGTCGGCGATGTTGCCCATGAACTGCTTCAGGCCCGCGCCGACCGCGGTGACCAGGTTGCGGAGGAACCCGATGGGGTCCTTGATGATGTTCATGACCGCCGTGGCGGCCTTCGCCAGGACACCGAGCAGCATGTTCTTCAGCTCGATGATGGTCTGGATGACCCCGACGACGGCGTCCTTGGCCTTGGCGATCAGGCCCTTGTTCTCCTCCTGGAGCTTCTTGATCTCGTCGTCGACCGCGTTCAGCGCCTGCGTGTACTTCTGGGCGAGGTCCTGGACCAGCTGGTCCGATTTCGCGTTGACGTCGGCTTCCAGTCCGTCGAACTTCTCCGTGAAGTCCTGGGCGGCCTGCTGGCCGAACTTCTTCAGGTCGGCGGGGAGTCTGTCGACCTCTGCCTTGAGTTCGGCGCGCCCGCGCGCGATGCGGTCCTTGGCCTTGCCCAGTTCGACGCCGATGACGTCGGCGATGGAGGAGATGACGTTCTGCATCTGCGCGACGTAGAGCTTGCGGGACTCCTGGAAGAGCTGGTTGGCCTCCTCGGGCAGGCCCGCGAACTTGTCCTTGACCCACTTGAGTTTGCCGGTCCAGCCGGAGTACCGCTTGTCCTTGTAGGCGTCCATCCGGCGTTTCTGGTCCGCCATGAAGGCGTCCCGCGCGGCCTTCTCACCGGCCGTGAACCTCTCGTCGACGAGCTTGTCCAGGCCGGAGAGGGTCCTCTCCACGTCCGTCTTCGTGCCGTCGAAGACCTTCTGCAGGCGCGCGGTGACCTCGGCGCGTCTGCGTTCGTCGGCGGACTTGGCGGCGCCCTTGCCGCCGTCGACCTGCTTGCCGGTGGCGGTGCGGGTGGCGGCGAGGCCGGTCATGGCCTGGGCGCCGACGGCCGCCGCGCCCTGCTTGGCGGCGGCCAGCTGCTTGGCCTCGGCGCCGCGGGCGTGCCCCGGCGCCGTCGCGGAGTGCTTCTCGCCCTCCTTCTTCGCCGTCAACGCGTCGGTGAAGGCCGGCTCGTTGCTCTTGGCGAGCTGGTCCTCCGTCACCTCGGCGTCGGCCAGCTGCTGGTTGACCTGGGCGGGGCCGCCGGAGAAGTCGGTGACCGCGTCCGGTTGCTTCGCCGGGACCGCGCCTGCCGGGTTCGGGGCGCCGGGGACGGGCGGGGGAGCGTCGGGGGTGAGCGGGGTGACCGGCTTGTCCTTGGCCTTGGACAGGTCGGGGCCGGCCTTGGTGGTGGAGTCGATCTCCTTGGCGGAGGCCGCCTTCCCCTGGCTGACTTGGCCACTGACCCGGCCCTTGACGGCCTCCGCCTTGCCGGACTTGGAGAAGTGGTCGGCCTCGTCGAGGTTCTTCGGGGCCTGCGCGGCGATGGCCTGGTTGACGGCGGCGATGAAGGCGGCCTTGTCGAACACGCCGGGCTTGGCGGCGTTCATCTTCTCGGCCTGCGCGGCCTTGCCCTGGGCCTGCCTGTCGTCCGGCGGGGCGACGGCGGCCTTCTGCGCGGCCTCCGACTCCGCGGCTGCGGGAGCGTGCCGGGAGGCCGCGGTCTTCTTCGCCCGCACCTCGGACTTCAGACCCTGGAAGGCGGGTGAAGCGGACGGCGGCTGTTTGACCGGCGGAGCGGGGGCGGCCGTCGAGGGCGCGGCCGCGGCCTGGCGCTGCACGACGAGCCGCGCCACCGCCGCGTTCCCCGCACCTGTCTGCAGCAGACGCAACTGCTGCGGGGTGAGTTCCGCCGGCGGGGCGCTCTCCGGCCCGGCCGCGGTGGTGGGTGAGGTGGATTCCTCAGCCGTGGGCCGGGCCTGTGCCTGTGCCTGTGCCTGGGCCTGGGCGGGGGCTGCCGGGCGTGCCGGCGCCGCGCTGGTCCTTGCGCTGGGTCTTTTGTCCGGCGCCGCCTTCATGGCCGCAAGTGTTCGGGTTCGTGGCTACTCGTACACGAGAAGGGCGGGTACGGCCGGGGGAAGGGCGGCCTGCCTCATCGGGCAGTGGGCTGTGCACCGCGCCGCGGACGACGACGCGTTCCGGGTGATCGCGGCCGGAGCCAGAATCTGCTTCGGCCGCAGGTCAAGGAGGAGTGGGTATGCCGTCGTATCTGTCCCCAGGCATCTACGTCGAAGAAGTGGAGGCCGGGGCACGACCGATCGAGGGAGTGGGCACCTCGGTCGCCGCGTTTCTCGGCTTCGCCCCACAAGGGCCCCTGAACGAACCGACACTGGTCACCAACTGGAGCCAGTACGTGGGCGCATTCGGCGACTTCGTCGAGGGTTCCTATCTGGCGTCCGCCGTGTACGGCTACTTCGCCAACGGCGGCGGGAACTGTTACGTCGTCCGGATCGGTGACGGCGGGAGTGGCGTCGCGGGCGAACTGCCGAGCGGGTCCGCCGGTGGGACGGCGGGCGGCGGGTCCGCAGCCGAGGCGCTGCTCGGCGGATTCCGGGTCCGGGCACTGCCGGCCGTCACCGGTGAGATCACGGTCGAGGTCGGCGCGGCGGACGGCGAGGCGCCGCCGAGCGAGGCGTTCAAGCTGGTGGTCAAGGTGGACGGGGAGGAGAAGGAGACCTACCCCTCGGTGTCCGCGCGCCGCGGCAAGGACAACGTCGTCACCAAGGTCAAGGAGAAGTCGCAGATCATCGCCCTGGAGGAGGTCAGCAGGGCCGCCGCGTCGACAAAGCCCGACACCGGCACGGTCGTCCTCGCGGCCGGGTCCGGCACGGCGCCCGCTCCTGCCGGCTCCGGCACGGTCGCGCTGTCGGCCGACGACTACATCGGCGACGCGGACGAGCGGACGGGCTTTGGCGGGCTGGAGGCCATCGACGAGATCACCACGGTGGCCGTGCCCGACCTGATGAGCGCCCACCAGCGAGGCATCGTCGACGACGAGACCGTCATCGCGGTGCAGCAGGCCCTGATCGCCCACTGCGAGTTGATGGGCGACCGGGTCGCCATCCTGGACGCTCCCCCCGGGCTGTCGCCGCAGCAGATCAAGAACTGGCGGATGGACACGGCCGGCTTCGATTCGAAGTTCGCGACGCTCTACTACCCATGGATCAAGGTTTTCGACCCGTCGGTCGGCCGTAACACCTTCGTCCCGCCGAGCGGGCACATAGCCGGGGTGTGGGCTCGCAACGACGAGTCGCGCGGTGTGCACAAGGCGCCGGCGAACGAGGTCCTGCGGGGCGCGGTCGGCCTCCAGACGCAGATCACCAAGGGCGAGCACGACCTGCTGAACCCGATCGGCGTCAACTGCGTCCGCTCCTTCCCGGGCCGCGGGATCCGGGTGTGGGGCGCCCGCACCCTGTCCTCCGACCCCGCCTGGCGCTACCTGAACGTCCGCCGGCTCTTCAACTACCTCGAGGAGTCGATCCTGACGGGCACGCAATGGGTCGTCTTCGAACCGAACGACGACGCCCTGTGGGCACGTATCAGGCGCACCATCTCGGCGTTCCTGGTCAACGAGTGGCGTAAGGGCGCGTTGTTCGGGCTGACCCCGGACGAGGCCTTCTACGTCAAGTGCGACCGGGAGACCAACCCCGCCGAGAGCATCGACGCCGGCCAGGTCATCTGCGAGGTCGGGGTCGCTCCGGTCAAGCCCGCGGAGTTCGTGGTGTTCCGGCTGGCACAGCTGTCGGGCGGCACGGGATCGGTCGACGAGTAACAGCACGCATGCGGGTCACGGCCCCACGACGGTGGGCCGGCCGCGGATCGGTCCCGGGGCGGTGGAAGACCGCCGCTCCACACACGAGATGAGCTATGGAGGCTGGGATGGCACTCCCCGAACTTGACAGCTCTGTCGGCCACTCCTTCGGGCTGGAGTTCGACGGCGTGGTGATCAAGCAGATCACCGAGGTCAGCGGCTTGAAGATGGAACAGGACGTCATCGAGCTCAAGCAGAACACCACCGACGGAAAGTACGCCGTCAAGAAGCTGCCGGGCCGCCCCAAGGCCGGCGAGGTCACCGTCACCCGCGGTCTGACCGAGGACAACAGCTTCGAGGCGTGGATCAAGTCGTCCCGCTTCGGGAAGATGGGCGACGCCCGCAAGAACGGCGCGATCATCGTCTACGACTACGAGGGCAGCGCGATCAAGCGCTACCAGTTGATCAACGCCTGGCCGAAGGCGCTGGAGATCGGCACCCTCAAGGCGGGCGACACCTCGGTGCTCACCGAGAAGCTCTCGATCACGTACGAGAGCATGGAAGTTGAGTGATGCGCAGAGGGACGCCCGCTCCGGCGCGGCCGGCGGCACAGTCGTCGCCGGGTGCACCGGAGCACGACCGCACCGGCGGGCCGGGCGAGAGCGCGAGCGGTGCGGGGCGTGACACGCTCCGCACCGAGTTCGCCTTCGAACTGCCGCGGGGGTACGTCGACGACTCCGGCACCGTCCACCGGCACGGTGTGATGCGGCTGGCCACCGCCCGCGACGAGCTCATCCCGCTGCGGGACGACCGGGTGCGGGAGAACTCCGCGTACCTGTCAGTGGTCCTGATCGCCCGGGTGATCACCCGGATCGGCACCATCGAGGACGTCCACGCGGGCCTCGTGGAGGACCTGTTCGCCTCGGACCTCGCCTTCCTCCAGGACTTCTACCGGCGGATCAACGCGGAGGGCCACACCCGGGCCGCGGTCACCTGCCCTTCCTGCCAGGAACACTTCGCGGTGGACCTCGCCGGGGGCCGCCTGGGGGAATCGTGACGTACGCGGTCGAGCGCCTTTACGAGGAGATCGCGTACCTGGCCTATCACTTCCACTGGCCGCTCGAAGAGCTGCTCGATCTGGAACATCCCGAACGGCAGCGGTACGTCGAGCAGATCGCCCGTCTCAACGGGCGGTGAGAGGACACCGAGATGGGACTGCTGTCCTGGCTGACGAGGAACGGTGAAGGCTCGCGGGGCGGCGTCACGGAGCCCGGGACGCGAGCGCGCGCCGACGCCGGGACGACGCCACCCGGGCCGGACGCGACGCCGGACGCACACGTCACGGGCGGGTGGCGGTCGACGCCCCCCGTGCAGCGGACTCTGAGCGCCCCCATGGGGCTGGTCACCGACCCCCGCGGGTTCGGTGGGCGGCTGGGTACCTGGCAGGATCCGACCGTCACGGGCCCGCTCGGCCATCTCGTCAGCGCCCGGGCGCCGTCCGGCGTGGGTCACGGGCTGGCGGAACCCATGCCGCCGGTGCAGCGGACGAGCATACGGCCGGAGGCACACGCCTTCGGCGGATCGCGGGAGGCGCAGAATCCCGTGCGGGGCGAGGACGGCGGGTGGGCAGACCGGCCGGGTGACCGGCCGGACGACCCCCATGGCACGGTTGGCCCGACCGTCCAGGGGACGGTGTCGTCCCCGGGTCCGGGAATGTCGGTGCCCGAGGGCCTTCGGGCGGGCGCACCGGTGGCGCTTCCCCTGGCGTCACTCCAGCGGACGGCCGTGCTGCCGATCGCGCCGGCGCGGGACACGGCACCGACCGCTCCGGCGATGGTCATGCGGGTGCCCGCCGTCCCGGCAGGCCCCGTACCCACCCGGCCCCTGGTCGTGGCGGAGCCACCGGACGAACCGGCGCGGGAACTCACGCCGGTCCCCGCGTCAGACCCGGACCCTGACCCCGGCCCCCTGACACCGGACAGCCCGGACGAGCCCGTCGCCGGACTGCTCGCCGCACCCGACACGCCTGCGGGGCAGGATGAGGAGGGCGGCGTCGTCCAGCGAACCGAAGCGTCGGGCACCGCCCGTGCGACGCCAGTACGGGACACGCCCGCGCCCCCGCTCGCCTCGCCGCGCACCGGCACGGCCGCCGGCCAGGGACCGGACACCGCCCCCACCGCCCCGCTCATCGGCGGCGCGGGCGACGCCGGGCCTGCCGTGCGGCCCGCTGTGCAGTCCGTTGTGCAGCGTGACGTCGCGGTCCCGCCGCGTCCGCGGCACCGGGGTCTCGGCGAGCCGCTCACCGCGCTGCCGCCCACCGCCCTGCCCCTTCCGGGCCCGACGGCGACACCGGCGGAGTCCGCCGCCGCGTCGCCTTCCGTCGCCTCCGACACGTACGTCTCCCGAACCGTGGAGGTCCCGGAGGCCCCGGAGGACCCGGCGGCCCCGGAGGCCCTGAGCGTCTCGCCCGCTCCGGATGAGGCGGCGGTGCAGGACCTGGCGGCAGACCCGGCCGAGCCCGCGGTGCCGTCGTCCGACGGGGAGGCCACCGCGCCACTGCTCGGCGACACGCCACCCTTGACCACGGACCCGGTGGACCTAGGCACAGTGCTCTCGCCCGAGACGGGGACAGACGCCGGCGCCGAACCCGTAAGACCAGGTCAGCTGCCCGTCCCGGGCACCGGTCCCGGAATGGACACCGGTCCCGGGCGGGTCACCGGTTTCGGCTCGGGCTCCGGCTCGGGGTTGGGCACCGGTTTCGGGTTGGGATCCGGCTCGGGGTCGGGCTCCGGTTCCGGCTCGGGCTCCGGCTCGGGATCGGGTACCGGCCCGGGGGCGGGGTCGGGTCCAGGCCCGGATGCCGTCTCCGGGACCGCCGCCACTTCCGGTGGCGCCGCGCCGTCGGGACCGGTGGCGGTGCAGCGACTCGATGTGCTCGACGTTCCCGGCGGCTCACCCGCCGCACTCCCGGCGACCGCTGCGACGCCGGTGCGCGCGGAAGCCGATCCGGCGCCGCTGCTCGGGGACGCCGGACCGCTCGCGGTGAGTGACAAGGTGGTGGTCGAGGCAGCCGGACCGGGGGAGATGGTGACGGCCGCGACGCCCATGCCGATGCGGCGGCTGGACGCGGTGAACGCGGCGGACGCCGCCACGCTTCCCGGTACGGCGCCCGAGACGGGGGCGGGGACGGATGCCGGGCCGGTGGCCCAAGGCGGCGGCCCCGTCTTCCCACTGGTGGCGCAGCGGTCGCTGCCTCTCTACACAGTGCCCGAACCAGCACCCTCCGCCGAGGCGCCGGCCGCCACCGAGCCTGCGGCAGCGGTCCCGGTCCGATGGGAGCGGGTCGGCGGCGGACCGTCCGCCCCCGGGGCCGGCGGTTCCGGCGGCCGTGCCTGGTCCGCCGACACCGTGCCCGACGGCCCTCGCGGTGGGCCCACCGCGACCGACGGCGGCAGCGCCTACCCCGGCACCGCCACCGCCACCGCCGCCGGCCACGCGGGCGGTGTCGTGCAGCGGACCACTGACGCCGGTGCGACGGCTCGCGCCGATGGCGCCCCGCCTGCCTGGTCCTACGGCGACGTAGGCCGCCCCGGGCGCCCGGAATTCCCCGGCGGTTCGGCTCCCGGTGCCGCCGTCCTCCCCGATGGCCTCCTCCAGCCCTCCACCCGGGCGCTTCAAGGCCCGGACGCCCTCGGCCCCTCGGTCCCGTTGCAACGGCTCGCGGCGGTGCCCGGTGTCGCTCCGTCGCCTGTACCCCACTTCGCCACGCCATCGCTCCCGTCCCCACCCCTCCGGGGACGGGCCCCGTCGGCTCCCGCGCTGTCCGGCGTCAGCGCGGGGGCCGCGGCGGTCGCCGCCGGGGTGGCCCAGTGGATGCCGGACGGCTCCGTGGAGTTCACCGCGCCCGCCGTGCAACGCGCCGAGGACGGCGCGTCGGCCGACGCGCCGCCCGTCGACCCGCCGACCCCGCCCGAGCCGGCCGCTCCATCGGCGGCGGAGCCGTCGGCGTCGACGTCGACCGCCGCCCCGGGGAAGACCGCCGGGTCGGGCGTCCCCAAGGTCACGGACGAACTCGTCCGAGCCCTGGTCGCCCCCCTCAGCAGGCTGCTCAGAGCGGAGCTGCGCATCGAACGCGAACGCGCCGGCACCTTGATCCACACCAGGCATTGACAGATCACCAGGCATTGACAGATCACCAGACATTGACAGATCACCAGGCATCGGCAGATCACCCGGCACTGACAGAGCACCCGTACCGACAGAAAGGCAGGGCATCGGATGTCCACGACCCAGGACCCGGCGGTCACGGTCTGCTTCGTCGTCACGATCGACGGGATCGAGCTGGGGTCGTTCAACACCTGTGAGGGGCTGGGCTGCGAGGTGGTGCTCGAAGCCCGCGAGGAGGGCGGGAACAACGGCCATGTCTGGCAGTTGCCGACCCGTCTGAAGTACCCCAACGTCAAACTGTCCCGGCCGCTGACGAAGGACACCCAGAAGGTGGCCAAGTGGTTCGCCAGCATGACCACCGGGTTCGCCCGCAAGACCGCGCACATCGAGGCACGTACCGGCGACGACGTGATGGTCGCCCGCTGGGGCCTGCTGGAGGTGGTGCCGGTGCGCTGGACCGGGCCCACGTTCAACCCCGAGTCGCCCAAGGTCGCCACGGAGACCATCGAGATCGCGCACCACGGTTACATGATGGAGCCCGGAGCATGAGCGGGCCCGTGGCGTTCAGCGCGGCAGGCGGCGGCGCGAGGTCGGCGTCGGCCGCGGGCGGTGACGCGCGGCCCAAGCTGGAGCACGCCTACCTCGAACTGCGCACCCCGCCCTCGGGCGGCAGCCTCACCCCCGGTGGACCCTGTGGCCGGATCGACTTCCAGTTCAATCCCAAGGAGCTCAGCCTGGGCAAGTCCGCGTCCTGGAAACGCACCCCCGCCAAGGGCGCGAAGAGCGCGGGCCCTCCGGAGTACCAGGGGCCGCAGCCCAGCAAGCTCACCGTGGAGATGTTCTTCGACGCGAGCGACACCCAGGACACCAGTGTCGTCAAGGCGGTGGAGAGTCTGTTCGCCTGCTGCGTGCCGACCAACGAGACCCGGCAGGCGCAGCGGTCGTCGCCGCCCTGGGTGGTCTTCCACTGGGGCGGCATCACCGGCTTCCCCGGCTACGTCAGCCAGGTCCAGGTCAAGTACACGCTGTTCACCACGTCCGGGACGCCGATCCGGGCGGTGTGCCAGGTGACGATGGAGGAGATCAGCGGAGAGACGGCCGGCCAGAACCCGACGTCGGGGGCGCTCACCGCCCGCCGTGTCCACCGCATCCGCGCCGGCGACACGCTGCAGGGCCTCGCCTGGGCCGAGTACGGCGACGCGGCTGCCTGGCGGGCCATCGCCGAGGCCAACGGCATCGACGATCCGATGCGGCTGACGGAAGGGCGGGAACTGCTGCTCCCGTCGGCCGACGAACTGGACACGCTGCCGGGCGGCGCGGCGGAGCCCGTCGCGTACGGGTCCGCGGCGACCGGCGGCCGGAAGGACGTCTGATGGCCAACGACACCGTCGCCAAGATCCTCGTCATGGAGATCGGCGGGACCAGGCTGCCCGCCGACCTCGCCAACACCCTGGTGGAGGGCTACGTCGACGACAGCCGAACCCTGCCCGACACGTTCGTCCTGCGGTTTCGCGACCCCAGCCGGGTGCTGCTCGACAAGGCCGGCATCAAGATCGGCTCCGAGGCGCGGCTGCTGGTCTCCTCCGGCGCGGGCGGCTCGCCGAAGCCGCTGCTCAAGGGCGAGGTGACCGCGCTGGAGCTGGACTTCGACGAGACCGGGACGTTCACCGTGGTCCGCGGCATGGACAAGGCGCACCGGCTCTTCCGGGGCCGTCGGGTCGCCGCCTACCAGAACATGACCGTCGCGGACATCTGCCGTCGCGTCGCCCAGCGCGCCGGGCTCCGGACGGGGACGATCGACGTCTCGGGGCCGGTCCTCGAACACGTCGCCCAGGCGAACGTCTCCGACTGGGAGTTCCTCCGCGACCTGGCCGAGGACGCCGGCGCACAGGTCTATGTGATCGACGGCGCCCTGCATGTCACCGGGCCCACCGCGGCATCCGGCGCGCCCGGCTCCTCGGCCCGCGCCGACCGGGACCCGCTGGTGCTGGAACTCGGGAAGAACCTGGTGCGCTGCCGCGCCGGGGTGACCGCCGCCGAGCAGGTCTCCCAGGTCCAGGTGCGCGGCTGGGACACCAGGACCAAGCAGGCGCTGGTCGGCACGGCGCAGGCGGGCAGGGCGGACACGGTCCAACTGGGCATCAGCCCGGCGGACGCGGCGCGCCCCTTCGGGAAGGCCGACTACCTCGTCACCGACAACTCCTACGGCGCGCAGGCCCGCGTCGAGCAGGTCGCGAAGGCGCTGGCGCAGCGGATCGCCGGGTCGTTCGCCGAGATGGAGGCGGTCATCCAGGGCAATCCCGAGGTCCGGGCCGGCGGCGCCGTCGCGCTGTCCGGGGTCGGATCCCCGTTCGACGGCCGGTACACCGTCACCGCCTCCCGGCACGTGTTCGACGCACAGCGCGGCTACGAGACCTGGGTGACCGTCTCGGGCCAGCAGGAACGCTCCCTGTCGGCGCTGGCCGGCGCCGCCGCGGGCCGGGCGGGCCGGCTCCCCGAGGTGGACGGAGTCGTCATCGGTCTCGTCTCCGACACCAAGGACCCGGACAAACTCAGCCGCGTCAAGGTCAAGTTCCCCTGGCTGTCCGACGAGTACGTCAGCGACTGGGCCCGGTGCGCGCAGACCTCCGGAGGAGGGGGCAAGGGCGGCAAGGGAACCTCCGCGTTCGTCCCGGAGGTGGGTGACGAGGTGCTGGTCGGGTTCGAGCAGGGCCGGCTCGACCGGCCGTATGTACTCGGCTGTCTCTTCAACGGGCAGGACAAACCGTCCACGGCGAGCGGCGAGCTGATCGACGGGACCAGCGGCGCCGTCAACCGGCGGACGTTCTCCTCCCGCAGCGGCAACCAGCTCGAACTGCTCGACACCGCCTCCGGGCCGCAGGGCGTACGGATGGTCACCGGCGACGGCAAGCTCACCCTCGACCTCGACCGCAAGGGCACCAAGATCATCGTGCACAGCGACGGCACGGTGGAGATCGACGCCAAGGACAAGGTCACCGTCAAGGCGGGCAACGGCGCGCTGATGGACGCGGGCAGCGGCACCCTCGAACTGACCGGCAAGTCGGTGAAGGTGACCGCTCAGACCGGCGTCCAGGTGGACGGCGGCAACGGCCAGGTCGGGCTCACGACGAGCGGGGGAGTGGAGGTGAAGGGCAGCCAGGTCGCGGTCAACGGCACCGCGCGCACGGAGATCAAGGGCGGGGCGACCTGCACGATCAACGCGGGCCTGGTCCGGATCAACTGACGAGCCGTCACATCACGCCGCCAAGAGACGACGACAAGCGACAAGCCGACGAAAAGGAGCCTCCTCCATGCCACCCGCCGCTCGCGTCGGCGATCCCACCGGCCACCCCGGGACGGTCGGCCCGCCTGGCGCGCCCACCGTCCTCATCGGCGGCATGCCCGCCGCCACCGTCGGCACCACCCACACGTGCGCCTTCCCGCCGCCCGCCGTGCATCCCCCGTCCGTGATCATTCCGCCAGGCTGCCCCACCGTCCTGATCAACGGCAGGCCCGCCGCCCGCATGGGTGACACCGCCGCCTGCGGTGCCCCGATCATCGCGGGCTGCCCGACCGTCCTGATCGGCGGGTGACCGGCTGATGGGACAGCAGTTCGTCGGCGCGGGCTGGGCGTTCCCGCCGCGCACCGACGCCACCGGCAGCATCGCCCTGGTGCGCGGCGAGCGGGAGATCGAGGAATCGATCCGGCTCGTGCTCGCCACCTCGCCGGGGGAGCGACCCATGCGGCCGGAGTTCGGCTGCGCCATCCACGACTACGTGTTCGCCCCCGCCGACGCGAGCACCGCGGGCCAGGTCGCCTACGAGATCCGGCTCGCCCTGGACCGGTGGGAGCCGCGGATCGAGGTCGTGGCCATCGACGTCCGGTTCGACGCGGTGGAGGACGGCGTGCTGTACATCGACATCAGCTACACGGTGCGGGGCACGAACGACCCCCGCAACCTCGTGTTCCCGTTCTATGTGATCCCCGCGCACGAGGAAGGAACGGGTCCGTGACGCTGCCCTCCCCCCATCTCGACGACCGGAAGTTCCAGGGACTCGTCGACGAGGCCAAGAGATTCGTCCAGCAGCGCTGCCCAGAGTGGAGCGACCACAACGTCTCCGATCCGGGTGTGACCCTGATCGAGGCGTTCGCCACGATGGTCGACCAGCTCCTCTACCGCGTCAACCGCGTGCCGGAGAAGAACTACCTGGCCTTCCTCGACCTGATCGGCGTCCGACTGCACCCGCCCACCGCCGCCCGCACGGACGTCACGTTCTGGCTCTCCGCGCCGCAGCCCGAGAACGTCCGGGTCAAGGCCGGCACCGAGGTCGCCACCGTGCGCACCGAGACCGAGGAGGCGGTGGTGTTCACCACCGTCCGCGACCTGCCGATCGTGCCGTGCGGACTGGCCCGGCTGGCGACCTGCCCCGCCGGAGGCGGAGCCACCGACCGTACGCAGGAACTCGCCCTCGGCCGCGACGTGCCCTGCTTCGACTCCGAGCCCGCCCCCGGCGACGCCCTGTACGTCGGCCTGACCAACCCCGTCCGGGCCGGGGTCGTCGTGCTGCGTCTGGACTGCCGGGTGGACGGCGTCGGCGTCGACCCGCGCCGCCCGCCGCTGCGCTGGGAGGCGTGGGACGGCACGGCCTGGGCGCGCTGCGACGTCGAGGAGGACACGACCGGCGGCTTCAACCGCCCCGGCCAGGTGGTGCTGCACCTGCCGAGCGGCCACGCGGAGTCCACGATCGCGCGCCAGATTGCGGGGTGGGTGCGCTGCCGGCTGGTCTCCGCCGAGCCGGACCAGCCCACCTATCTGCAGTCGCCGACCATCCGCGAGGCCGAGGCCTTCACCATCGGCGCGACGGTCGAGGCCGTGCACGCCGAAACGGTGACGGACGAGGTCCTGGGGCTGTCCGAGGGCGTGCCCGGCCAGTCCTTCCACGTCGCCCGGCCCCCCGTCGTGCCGGGCGACGAGCCGTTCGTCGTGGAGGTGGCGGACGGCTCGGACTGGTCGCTGTGGCACCGCGTCGACGACTTCGCCCACTCGGGACCCGGCGACCGGCATCTGACGCTGGACCCGAACTCCGGCCGGATCGACTTCGGTCCGGCGGTCCGCGAGCCGGACGGCACCATCCGCTACTACGGCGCCGTGCCGGCCAAGGGCGCCCCCGTGCGGATCCGCGCCTACCGGACCGGCGGCGGCAGCCCCGGCAACGTCGCGGCGGGGACGCTGCGGATGCTGCGCACCTCGCTGCCGTTCGTCGCCCGCGCCGAGAACCGGCGGGCCGCCGTCGGCGGTGTCGACGGGGAGAGCGTGGAGAGCGCCAAGGTCCGCGGCCCCATGACGTTGAGCACCCTGTACCGGGCGGTCGTCCCACGCGACTACGAGGTGCTGGCGCGGGAGGTCGCCCCGGACGCGGCGCGGGTCGCCTGCGTACCCGCGGGGGAGGGCGAGGAGGGCGGTGTGCGGCTGCTTCTGGTGCCGGCCGTGCGCAGCGACGACCAGGGACGGCTGCACTTCGACGACCTGGTGCCGCCCCGGGAGACGCTGCGGGCCCTCGCCGACTATCTGGACCAGCGCCGTCCCATCGGCACCCGGCTGGTGGTCGAGCCGCCCTACTACCAGGGCGTCACCGTCGTGGCGTCCGTCCTGGCGGCCCCCGGTGCGGCCGCCGACCCGGTCCGCACCGCGGCGCTGGCCGCCCTGTACGGGTACTTCAACCCGATCACCGGAGGACCGAGCGGGCAGGGCTGGCCGTTCGGGCGGCCGATCCACGCCGGAGAGGTGTACGCCGTCCTGCAACGGGTGCCGGGCGTAGACCTCGTCGAGGACGTCAGGCTCTTCCCGGCCGACCCGGTGACCGGGCAGCGCGCCGAGCCGGTCACCAGGATCGTGCTCGACCCGCACGCCCTCGTCTTTTCCTACGAGCACCAACTCCGAATGCGGGAGGCCTGAATGCGCGCAGCGGTCGAGGGACTGCCCACGCCTCATCCACTCATCTACCAACTCCCGGCCGTCTACCTGGGAGAGGACTTCATCCAGCGGTTCCTCGCGGCGCTGGACGACGTACTGGCGCCGGTGCTGCTCACCATCGACAACCTCCCCGCCCATCTCGACCCGCGAACCGCCCCGGAGGACTTCCTGGCGTGGCTGGGCGCATGGGTGGCCGTGGGCCCCGCCGCAGATCGGCCGGCCGGACAGCGCCGGGCCGCGGTCCTCGGGGCGGTGGAACGGCACCGCAGACGGGGCACGAAAGGCGGACTCGAGGAAGCCGTACGGCTGGAGTTCGCCGCGGAGGCGGAGATCGAGGAGACCGGCGCAACGTCGTGGTCCGAGACGGCGCACAGCCCCCTGCCCGGGCCGGCCGGCGCGCCGCCCCGGGTGACCGTACGGGTGCGGGTGGCCGACCCGGACGCGGCAGGCGCGGAGCGGCTCCGGCGGCTGGTGGCCGGTGAGGTGCCGGCGCACGTCGGATACGACACCGAACTGCTGCCCCTCGCGGACGCGTCATGAGCGGCCCCGGCGGGCTGATCTGCCCGGACTGCGGCCACCACAACGTGCGGGGCGCGGCGTTCTGCGCGTCCTGCAACGCCTTCCTCGACTGGGAGCAGAGCGGCGCCGCTGATGAAGACGGCGGTCAGGGCACGGCAACGGCGCCCCGTGCGGCGGTCGCCGGGCCCGCCGTCTCCGGCCCGGCGGCGCAGGGGTCGGTGGCGCAGGGGTCGGTGGGGCAGGGCCCCGTGGCAGCGGACGCGTCCGCTGCCGGGCCGTCCGTCCAGGGAGCGGTGACCGCCGGTCCCGCGCCGGAACCGGCGACTGCCCGGACCGCTTCCGTCCTGCCCCGGTCGCAGACCTCGACGCCCGCTGCCGCACAGCCCGAGGCGCAGCCGACGTCGGAATCCGGGGTGTTCGGCACCGTGCGGCGGCCCGGGGAGCGGTCGGCGGACCCGGACGACCTGCCCGCGGAGCCGGACACGCAGGTCACCCCCGCGACCGCGCCCCACCCCCGGACCCCGGTCCATGACCTGGTCTGTCCGGCATGCGCGCAGGCCAACCCCCGTACCCGCACCCTGTGTCTGCGCTGCGGCGCCGTGCTCACCGCGACCGTGGCGGCTGAGGAACGGCTCTCGTGGTGGGCGCGGCTGAGGCGTCGGCTCCGCCGCCGCCCGCCGCGTCGGCTCGCGGCCGGACAGCGTCCTGCGGGCCGGGCATGGCGACGGCCGAGCCTCGCGATCCCGATCACGCTGGTCGTCCTGCTCGGCGGCGGCTACCTCGCCCGGCCCCACCTGAGCGGCCTCATCGACAACCTCCGCGACCGGACGGCCAAACCCACCCCCGTCAATCCGAAGTTCGCGGACGGGTCCAGTCACCTCAAGGACCACGGGCCGAACCTGGCCTTCGACGGGGCCAACAACACCTACTGGGCGCCGACGCAGGCCGGCGCGGGCACGGGTGAGGAGGTTCAGGCGCGCTTCGAACAGCCCGTCACGCTCACGACACTCATCATCCAGACCGGGATCTCGGTCAACAAGGACGAGTTCCTCAAGCAGGCCAGGCCGTCCGTCCTCGACGTCGAGCTGGGCGAACCGGGCGGTGCGGTGCACAAGAAGCAGCTCAAGCTGGAGGACAAGCCGGGGCCGCAGACGCTGGACCTCGAAGGGAAGAACGTCAGTACGGTGCGGTTCATCGTCCGGTCCAGTTACGGAGCCGAGGGGAAGAACCGGCACACGGCGATCCTCGAGGTCGAGTTCTTCGGCCGCCGATGACGTCGGCTCGGGACGCCCGGCGCCAGGGTGCCCCCCGTGGTGGCGTCCCGCCCCGGAGCAGGGGACCCGGCGGTCGCGCGCCCCGGCGCCCGCCGCTACATCGGATGGGACAGCCCGCTCGACGGCGGGATCCCCAGGGAGGCCAGCATCGCCGAGTAGCCGTTCCGGGCCCGCGCACCGTCAGCCGCGAGCCCCGCGGCCTCGCACGCCCGAATCAGGGCCCGCCACGCGGCGTCGCGGTGCCCGTCGATCTCGAGGCAGCGTTCGGCCGCCTCCACCGCGTCCACGGGCCGGCTCTGGGCGAGACGTATCTCGGCCAGGGCAACGGCCGCGCCCGCCGCTTCCCGGCGCAGCCGTTCCCGGTCCCCGGCCACCCATTCGGCGTGCCCGTCCTCGGGCAGCAGTTCGCCCGCGTAGTGGTCCAGAGCGATGCGGAACGCGTCCGCCGCCTCCTCCGACCGCTTCTGCGCCCGGGCTCGTCGGCCGTCGCGCACCGCACGCTCGAACGCCGCGACGTCGCTCACATCACCGGGCGCCAGCACCAGCCGGTAGGAGTCGCCCTGCCGCGCGATGAGCCGGGAACCGCCCCGGGGACGTTCCGGTTCCAGGAAGGAACGCAGACTGGAGACCGTCACCTGGAGGTTGTGCAGCGTGGACGGTGTCGTCACCCCTTCCCAGAACGCGAGCAGCAGATGGTCACGGTGGACGGCCTGGCCGGCGCGTACCGCGAGGAGCCGCAGCACCGCCTGTGCCCTGGGGCGCAGCTTCGCCCAGTCGTGCTCGCGCCCGGCCAGGGTGAACTCGAAGCCGCCGAGGCAACGCACCGTCAGGCCCGGCGCCGACCGTGCCGAAAGGACGCGTCCGGACCCGGTGGCGTGCTGCCCGCCGGCTCTGGCCCTGCCCGTTGCGGCTCCGCCGTCCCCGAGCGGGCCGGTCGGCGCCTGCCCGGCAGGGGGCTGTCCGGCAGGGGGCTGTCCGGCGAGGGCCGCGAGCGCGGTGAGCCAGGAACGCAGCCCGGCCACCGGCAGTCGCGCGGACCGGGCCGTCGACCAGGCGGCCTCCTGCAACTCGGCCCGGCTCGCCGCGTCAGGCGCCGCCAGCGCCATCGCTCCCATGGCCAGCGCACGGGCGCCCGTGACACCCGCCGACCGGGCGAACGCCTCCGCCTGGGCGGCGCGCTGCCCGGCGTCCGGCAGATCGTGCGCGACCTCCACCACGGCCAGGGCGGCCCGGCCCCACGCCTCCAGCGTGCCCCAGCCCAGCGCCCGGAACCGCCGTACGACGTCCTCCAACTCGCCGATGCCGGGGCGTCCGGTGCGCACCGAGCGCAGGCACACGGCCGACGCGGCGAGCGCCGCGCCTTCGGCGTCGCCGAGCCGGGTGCACTCCTCCAGCACGGCGACCGGCTGCCCGGCGTCCTCGGGGTGCGGCCCCAGGCCCAGCAGGCATCGGGCGGCCCGGCTCAGCCACAGCAGGTCCAGCCGTTCGGCGTCGTACGCGATCCGTTGGAGTTCCGGGTAGGGGACCGGCCTGGCCGGACCCCCGGCCAGCACGGCCAGCGCCACCCGGACCAGTTGCCCGGACAGCGCGACCGGGGCATCGTCCGTCGCCTCCGCCAGGGCCCGGCGCACGGTGGCGCCGGCCGTGCTGTCGCCGGTCAGGGCGGCGGCGATGCCCTGGACGAGGAGGGCGGCGGAGCCGCCGGAACCGCCCTGGGCGACGCGCCCGGCGGAGCGGCCGAGGTAGATGTCCGGGCCGCCCGCGACGACGATGCGCAGCGGGTCGGGCCAGTCGGCGGACCCGAGGCGACGGCGCACCGCCGACGGCGGCGGGTCCTGACGATCGTCGTGATCGCCCGCGGCGGCGCAGGCAGCGGCCCGGGCGCGCAGCCGCGTCAGTTCGACGTCGGTCAGCGTGCCGGTGAGCCGCGCGCGCAGACACTCGCGGAGCAGGGGCTCGGCTCCGTACGTCCGTCCGTCCGGGTCGGCGCGCAGGACCCCGTGTTCGTGGGCCAGGGACCACAGCGTCTCGGCGCTGTCGGGGCGGCCGGTCAGCGCGCGGCAGGCGTCGGCGGTGAGCCGGCCCAGCAGGCAGGTCTCCGTCAGGAACCGTCCGAGACGGCCCGGGAGCGGGTCGAGCACCTCCCGCTCCAGGTATTCGCGGCCGAACATCCCGTCGGCCAGGATCCGCTCCTGCCCCGTGTCGGGGCGGGCCGCCACGGCTCTGGCGAACAGTCTCAGCGTCGCGGCCCTGCCGCCGGTGGCCCGGACGAGGGGCAGCGCGATCCCGGGGCGCAGCGCCGTGTCGTACAGGTACGGGAACAGGTGCTCGACCTCCCAGGAGCGGAAACGCAGGGCGTCGGCGTTCACCACCGTCGCGCCCGACGCCTCCAGCGCGGCCGCCGACAGCCCCGGGGCGGGGCGCGTCCCGATCAGCACCCGTGGGTGGGGCGGCGCCAGTTGGCCGAGCCGGACCGCGAGCGCCCGCGCGCCCGGTGAGAGCAGGTGCATGCCATCAATGACGACGAGTCGTCCGACGGGGCCGCCGTCCCCGGCAGCTCGGCGCCGCGACACCTGCCGGCCCGCGCCGGGCGGCCCGGCGGAGCCCGCCAGCGCGTCTGCCGGATACCCGAGCGTGGTGAGCAACTCCCGCTCGTCGGCGTCGGGCCGGGCCTGATACCACGTCACCGGACCCGGATGCGCCTTGGCCGCCTGCGCCAACAGCGCGGTCTTGCCGAAGCCGGGCGGGGCGATCACCAGGCCCGACGAGCCCTCGGCGAGCTGCTCGGTCAGACGGCCCCGGGACATGGCCTCGCAGACCGGTATCCGGAACGCGGTCCACTGCTGAGCCGGTAAAAGACTCGTCATATGTCTCATCTCCGCTGTTCCCGGACGCTCTGACAGGGATGTCCCGTTTCGACTTTTTCTTCTTTTGTGCTGGTCTTTAGTGCCACAAAGTCCGGCAGGTTATAGGGCGTAGGACTTGCGTGGCCGTGGGGTGTCATTTTCGTGCTTTTCCCTCATCCGGAGCGCCCGGAAACGGCCGATGCCAAAGAGAGTGCCGTTTCAGTACGGACGGCGGCGCGGAACTGCCGCGGCGGCCGCGGCTACACCCAGTCCCGCTGGGCGGCGCGCACCCCGAGCTGGAAACGGCTCGCCACTCCCCGCCGCTCCTGCAGCTCGCTCACCCGGCGCCGCAGCGTACGCAGACTCACCCCCCAGATGCCGCGCCACCGCCTCGTCCTTCAGCCCGGCCGCCGGCAGCTGTGTCAACGCCCGTTCGTCCTCGGGGAGTTCACCCGGGCAGGGTGAAGTCGTCGGTCGTGGTCCCGGAGACACTGCCGGCGCCGATGCCAACGGCGGCCGGCCCCACGATCCACGCCATCAGGAAGAGTCGTCGCCGCCGGAAGGCCGGCCGACCGGCCCAGGCGGTACAGGAAGGTGACCACGGAAGTACTCCCACCAGGAGAAAGAAGCTCGCCAAGGACATCGGGCCCGGCTCTCGGCCCGGCCCTGCGCCCAAGCTGTGAGCGCTTCCCGGCTCCGGCTCCGTTCGCCTGTTGACGTCGACTAGATACCGAGTGTAGATACTGAGGTATGACTGTCCCTCTGGCGCTCCTCGGACTCCTCGAACGCGAGTCGAGCCACGGCTACGACCTCAAGCGCGACTACGACATGTACTTCGGCCGCGGGAAGCCGCTGCCCGCCGGGCAGGTCTACTCGACCCTGAGCCGCCTCGCCCGCGACGGGAAGGTCGAGGTCGGTGAGACCGAGCCCGGGTCGGGGCCGGACCGCAAGCGCTATGTGATCACCGAGTTGGGGGTCACGCAGGTGGAGACCTGGCTGACCGAGCCGGTGGCGGGCGAACCTCATCTGCAGACGGTGCTGTTCACCAAGGTCGTGATCGCGCTGCTGCTGGAGCGCGATCCGCGTGCGTACCTCGACATCCAGCGTGCCTCCCACATGGAGCGGATGCGGGAGCTGACCGAACTGCGCCGGACCGGCAGCACGATCGACTCGCTGCTCGCCGACCACGGCGTGTACCACCTGGAAGCCGATCTGCGGTGGATCGACCAGACCGTGGCGCGGCTCGCCGCCCTGACGGCGGAGGTGCGCTCATGAGCGCGGACGAAGACTTCCTCGTAGAAGCGCGGGACGCCGTCCTGTCGTTCGGGCAGACGCCCGCGCTGCGGGGTGCGAATCTGTCCGCCCGCGCCGGCGAGATCCTCGCCGTCACCGGGCCGAGCGGCTCCGGCAAGTCCACGCTGCTGCACTGCCTGGCCGGGATCCTCGTACCCGACTCCGGCGAGATCTGGTTCGACGGCCGCCGTGTCGACACCCGGCGCGAGCCCGAGCGCAGCGCGCTGCGCCGGGACCGCTTCGGCTTCGTCTTCCAGTTCGGTCAGCTCGTCCCCGAGCTGACCGCCGAGGAGAACGTCGCCCTGCCGCTGCTGCTCGCCAAGTCCCGCAGAGCGAGCGCGCTGGCCGAGGCCAGGCCGTGGTTCGGGCGACTCGGCCTGGACGGTCTCGAGAGACGCCGGTCCGGCGAACTCTCCGGCGGGCAGGCACAGCGGGTCGCTCTGGCCCGTGCCCTGGTCTCCCGGCCCAAGGTGCTGTTCGCCGACGAGCCGACCGGGTCGCTCGACTCGCTCACCGGCGAACATGTGATGGACCTGCTGGTCGCCTCCGTGCGCGAGGAGGGCACCACCGTCGTCCTCGTCACCCACGAGCCGCGCGTGGCCGCCTTCGCGAACCGGGAAGTCATCGTCCGCGACGGCAGGGTGACACCGCTGTCCGTCGGACGGATCGCCTCGTGATCCGCCTCGGCCTGCGCCTCACCCTGAGCGGCGGCAGAGAGGCTGCCGCCCGCCTCGCCGTCATCACGGCCGCCGTCGCACTCGGCGTCGGCCTGCTGCTGAGCATCCTGGCGGCCATCAACGCCACCGCCACCCAGAACAGCCGCAACGCCTGGCTCAACACCGGCACCGGCCAGAGCGCGTCGAGCCGGTCGGCGGCGAACGCGGACACGGACCCGCTGTGGTGGCTGCTCAGGGCGGACCACTTCGACGGCAAGACCATCGGCCGCGTCGACGTCGCCGCAACCGGACCCAACTCCCCGGTCCCGCCGGGACTTTCGCGCCTTCCCGGACCGGGCGAGTTCTACGCCTCACCAGCCCTCGGCAAGCTCCTGCACGCAACGCCCGCCGCCGAACTCGCCGACCGCTATCCCGGCCACGAGATCGGCACGGTCGGCAAGGCGGCACTCCCGGGCCCCGACTCCCTGATCATCGTCATCGGCCACAGCCCCGACCAGCTCGCGAAGCAGCACGACGCCACCCGGGTCACCTCGATCACCACCGCGCCCCCCAGCAGCTGCAACGGCACGAACTGCACGGTCAGGGCGGGCATCGACAGCCGCGGCATCAAGCTCATCCTCTCCGTCGCGGGCACCGCCCTGATCTTCCCGGTGCTCATCCTCATCGGCACGGCCAGCCGGCTGGCCGCCGCCCGCCGCGAGCAGCGCTTCGCCGCGATGCGCCTGGTGGGCGCCACACCGCGGCAGATCTCGATGCTCTCGGCCGTCGAATCGACGGTCGCCGCGGTCATCGGCACGGCCGTCGGCTTCGGCCTCTTCTCCCTGTTCCGTACGCGACTGGCGGCGGTCGACCTCACGCAGACGCCCTTCTTCACCAGCGACCTCACGCTCCGGACCGGCGACATCCTTCTCGTCGCCGTCGCCGTCCCCGTGGGGGCCGCGATCGCGGCCCGGATCGCTCTGCGCCGCGTGCAGGTCTCCCCGCTCGGGGTCACCCGGCGCGTCACGCCGCGCCCGCCGCGCGTCTACCGGCTGATCCCGTTGGCCGCCGGTATCGCCGAACTCTCCTACACGATCGGCCGGGTGCCCAGGAGCACCAACGGCCAGATCTGGGTCTTCGTCCCGGGCATCCTGCTGGTCCTGACCGGCCTCGTCATCGCCGGGCCCTGGCTGACCATGGCCGGAGCCCGCGTCCTGGCCCGGCTCACCAGCCGGCCCGCGCTGCTCGTCGCCGGCCGGCGGCTCGCGGACGACCCGAAGGCCGGCTTCCGCGCGGTCAGCGGGCTGGTCCTCGCCCTGTGCGTCACCAGCGCGGCCGTCGGGATCATCGGCGCGCTGAACGCCGAGCGCAGCATCCCGCAGGCCGGCCGAGCGGTCGCCGGCGCCCTGGACGCCAACTACGCCCGGGGCTTCGACCCCGCTACCGGACGTCAGATCGGCAGCGTGCCCCCGCTCCCGAAGGCCGCGGTCGGCGACCTGAACTCCGTACCGGGCGTCGAAGGCGTGCTGATGATCCACACGAACCCGCTCGGCACCCCGGACCCGACCATGCACGGTCGACCTGGCGGCGGGACTCCGCCGGTCGCCGGCCTGGCCTCGTGCACGGAGCTTGCGAGGATGCCGGCCAACACTGCATGCGCCCCCGGAGCCCAGGCGGCGTCGGTCGCCCAGAACTACGGCAGCTTCGGCACGTACTACTGGATGCACTGGCCTTCGGCATGGCCCGCCGCCGACATCTCCGCCCAGCGCCTCGCCCGGCTCCCGGTCCAGGAGATCGTCGTGGCCACCGACGGGTCGACGTCGGCGATCGAACGTGCGCGCACCATCCTTGCGAACACGTATCCCGACCGCGACATCCCTTGGACCGTCCGCGAGGACCATGCCCAAAGCGGCGCACAACTCGCCGGATACCAGCAACTGGCCAACGTGGTCATCCTGGTCAGTTTCCCCATTGCCGGCTGCAGCCTGGCCGTGAGCGTGGCCGGGGGCCTGCGCGACCGCAAGCGCCCCTTCAGCCTGCTGCGGCTGACCGGCACACAGCTCGGCGTGCTGCGAAGGGTCGTACTGCTGGAAAGCGCGGTCCCGCTCGTGGTGGTCGCGGTGGTGGCGATCGGGATGGGCTTCCTGGCCGCCCAGCTGTTCGTCCAGGCACAGTTCGACTACTCGATCCGGGCACCGGGGATCCAGTACTACGCGATCGTGCTCACCGGGCTGGTCGCCTCGCTGGGGGTCATCGCATCCACGATGCCGCTGCTCAGACGGATCACGGGCCCCGAAGCGGCACGCAACGAGTAGGAGGAAGGCCAAGCCGGTCGCCGGATGCCGCCCGATGTCGCCCCCGCCCCACAAGGTCGGGGGCGTTCCGGTGGGCGGCGGGAACAGCGGGTCAGGTCGGCGATGTTGCACCGGCCGAGAGACCGGCGGCCGCGGTATGCCCGGTCGTCCGGCATCTGATACTGAGGGGCGACCGGGCATAAGCCCGCCGGGGACTCGGACCGAGGCCTTTTCCTACAGGAGGACTGTTTTCATGAACGACCGGCCCTTGACGCTCATGGCGGTACACGCCCACCCCGACGACGAGGCCACCGGAACGGGAGGCGTCCTCGCGCGGTACGCGGCGGAGGGTATCCGCACTGTCCTCGTGACATGTACCGACGGCGGTTGCGGCGATGGACCGGGGGGTGTCAAACCGGGTGAACCCGGGCATGATCCGGCGGCCGTAGCCCTGATGCGGCGTCAAGAACTCAAGGCGAGCTGCGAAGTCCTGAAGGTCAGTCATCTGGAGATGCTGGACTACGGCGACTCCGGGATGATGGGCTGGCCGGCCAATGACGCGCCCGGATCCTTCTGGCAGACACCCGTGGAGGAGGGCGCTGCCCGACTCGCGGAACTCTTTCGGCGCTACCGGCCCGATGTGGTCGTCACCTACGACGAGAACGGCTTCTACGGCCATCCCGATCACATCCAGGCCAATCGCATCACGATGGCGGCGCTGGCGATGACCGAGCCGACACCGAAGGTGTACTGGACGACAGCGCCCCGCTCGATGATGCAGCGGTTCGGGGAGGTCATGCGCGAGTTCGGCGGCGAAGCACAGGAGCCGGATCCCGCCGAGGCCGCCGCGCTGGCCGAGATCGGGCTCCCCGACGAGGAGGTCACCACCTGGGTGGACACCACCGCGTTCGGCGACCAGAAGTTCGATGCGCTGGCCGCGCATGCCAGCCAGGGGGAGAACATCTTCTTCCTCAGGATGGGTCAGGCGAAGTTCACCGAGTTGATGGGTGTCGAGACCTTCGTACGCGTCCAGGACACCACCGGCGCGGCCCTGCCCGAGAACGATCTCTTCGCCGGACTGCGCTGATCCGCCCGCCCACCGGCGGCCCTTGATCATGAGGGTGGTCCTGCCCGGTCGTGCGGCGGTCACTCGACCGCCGGTCCCCGCGCCCGGGCAGGGCCGTGGAGGCGGGTGCCCAGCACAGGGCCGCGCCCCCAGAGTTGTCGTCGGCGACGGCGCAGCTCAATGTTCGGTTTTGCGAACGCCCGTCGCCCGTCCTCAGGACGGAGAGCGGACCGGCGGTCGACCGGGCCAGGCGGCGGGACTCCTGACGCTCTTCCCGCGAGCCTGAAAAAACTTCCGCGAGCGTGTAGAGAAGAGTGGGCCGGCTCCGACGTCCCCTGTGAAAGCCGCCCACCAGGGGCGGCCCGAGCCGAAGGAGCGGACTCATGAAGTACCTGGTGATGGTGCAGGGCACGCAGGCGGACTACGAGGCCCAGGCGGGCAAGCCCGCCGCCGGTCTCCCGGCCTGGAGCGACAAGGATATGCAGGCGATGTTCCAGCACATGGGGGCGATCAACAACGACCTCGCCGAGACAGGCGAGTTCATCGATGCCCAGGGGCTGGCCGAGCCTGCCAGGACCCGCCTCGTCAGCGCCGGCGCGGACGGCAAGCCCGTGATCACCGACGGGCCGTACGGCGAGACCAAGGAAGTGATCGCCGGTTACTGGCTCCTGGAGTGCGAGAGCCTGGAGCGGGTCACGGAGATCGCCGCGCGGGTCACCCAGTGCCCCGTTCCCGAGGGCGCGAACACGTACCCCGTCGTCATCCGGCCGCTCGGCCAAGTGTGAGCAGGTGAGACGTTTGAGACGTACGAGCGAGGTCGAGGACCTGCTGCGCCTGCACGCGCCGCAGGTCCTCGGCGCGCTCGTACGCCGGTACGGGCACTTCGACGCCGCCGAGGACGCCGTACAGGAGGCGCTGCTGGCAGCGGCCGGGCAGTGGCCCGAGTCGGGGATTCCGGACAATCCGCGGGGCTGGCTGATCAGGGTCGCCTCGCGGCGGCTCACGGACGCGCTGCGCAGTGATCAGGCGCGGCGGCTGCGTGAGGAGAAGGCGGCGGCGCTCACACCGCGCGACGCCTTCACCGCGCCGCCGCCCGGGCCCGATCGTGCGCCCTCCGAGGACGACACGCTGACCCTGCTCTTCCTCTGCTGCCACCCGGATCTGCCCCCGACCGCCCAGATCGCGCTGACGCTGCGGGCCGTCGGCGGTCTGACGACGGCCGAGATCGCCCGCGCGCATCTGGTGCCGGAGGCGACGATGGCCCTGGGGGTCCCCCCACGCCCTTAAGGCAGTGGGGGAGGATCAGCCGGGCCAAGCAGCGGGTGAAGGGCACGCGTTTCGGCCGCCCCGATCACTGGGAGGAGCGGCTGCCCGCCGTCCTCCACACGCTCTACCTGATCTTCAACGAGGGCTACACGGCCACCTCCGGAGCCTCCCTCCAGCGGGCCGAACTCGCGGGCGAGGCCATCCGGCTGACCCGAAGGATGCACCGCCTGCTGCCCGGCGACTGTGAGGTCACCGGCCTGCTCGCCCTGATGCTCCTCACCGACGCCCGGCGCGCCGCGCGGACCGGGGCGGGCGGCGAACTGATCCCCCTCGACGAGCAGGACCGCGGGCTGTGGGACAAGGCGGCGATCGAGGAGGGCGTGGCCCTGGTGACCTGGGCTCTGTCCCAACGCCGCCTGGGCCCCTACCAGTTGAGGGCCGCGATCGCCGCCGTCCACGACGAGGCGGACTCGCCCGACAGCACCGACTGGCCCGAGATCCTCGGCCTCTACGACGTCCTCGTCCACCTTGTCCCCAGCCCTGTCGAACGCCTCAACCGTGCAGTGGCCATCGCCATGGTCCACGGACCGAAGGCTGGTCTGGCCGAACTGGACGCGCTCGCACCGGAGTTGACCACCGGCCATCGCCTGGACTCGGTCCGCGCCCACCTCCTGGAACGCGCCGCCGACCCCGAGGCCGCCCGAGCCGCCTACGAGTCAGCCGCCACCAAGACCCTGAGCCTCCCCGAACAGCGCTACCTCCGGGCCCGTGCGGCCCGCCTCGGCGACATCACTTGACGTGTCGCTCATGCCCGAGCCGACGCACATCACCGCCGCCCACTCCTCGCGCCGCATTCGCGTCGAGCACGGCATCGCTCATCTGAAGAACGGGCGAGCCCTCGCCCGCCACCACGGTCGGCGTGAGCACATGAGTGACATCATCCAAGCGGTCGCTGCACTGCTTTCTCACCGGCAGACGGTGTGGATCGAGCCGTTGGTGCGCGTGCCGGCCGATGAGCTTCTCGGCGAGTTCAGGTCGTCAACGACGGCACGTAACGCCTACCGGAAGGCATGATGGGTCGATTTGCCGGCACTTCTTCACCAGTGCCGGTTGGCCAGGCATGCTTCATAGAGGATGTGACATGTTGGACAGCGAACCAGATGCTGTGCTGGGGCCGTTCTCGTCGCCAGGCGCGCAGGCCACGCCGTGGGCGTCGGTGTTGGCGGCCTGGAGTCTGGGTGGCATGTGCTTCACCACGGGTGGTCAGGAGCGCAAGGCACGAAACCTTGAGCGCAATCCTCACTGTGCGCTGACGACCGGCACGAGTGCCCTGACCGGTGTGGACGTCGTCATCGAGGGCGTCGCATCCGTGGTGCATGAGCGCTCCGAGCGGGAACAGGCCGTCGCGGACTTCGAGCGGAAGCACGGTGCACATCTGACCGGCCCCGAGGGTTCCTGGTATGGGTTGGGCGAGGCCGTCATCGCGGGCGAGGTCAGGCTGTATCGAGTCGCGCCTACTGTCGGCTTCGCTTTCGGCAAACTGCCGACGTCCAGCCAGACCCGCTACACGTGGCCGAGCCGGTGACGATGGCCCACCTGCTCGTAAAGACCGGTACGGTCGGACACGACACGCCAGTGGTCGACGTGTGGCCGGAGTTCGGCGCCCTCGGCAAGGCGACTGCGAGTGCGATCGTCGGCGCCACACCGCGGTGGCTCCCCGGTACCGAGACGGGATACCACTCGTTCACGTACGGCTTCCTGGTCGGTGAGATCGCACGCCGGGCCACAGGCAAACCGATGCGGCACCTCTTGCGCGAGACGATTCGAGGGCTTCACTGCCTGCGCCCAGAGGCTGTAGTACAAGGCTCTGCCTGTGTGTACCGGGGCGCAGGGTGCGCGGGTGGTGACGATATGCTCACACGGTGGGCCGGAATCCCCGTCGCGCCGTCGTCGGGGCTGGTGGAGGATCGGAGAAGGAGCCGGTCCGGTTGAGCGCGAGGTAGGGGGAGGCGATCGGATGCGGCAGGCAGGTGTGCTCGATGTCGGATGCCACAGTGCTCTGCTGACGGTGGTGCGGCAGCATCCGGGTACGGTGCTGGAGCCGGTGTTCTCCCGCAAGGTGCGGCTGAGACTGCACGAGACCCTCGACCGCAAGGGTCGGCTGGACAAGGCCGGCATGAAGAGCGTCGAACGGGCGGTGGCCGAGGTCGTCGCCGCTGACCCACGTCTGCGCGGACCGCAAGTGTTCGCGTTCGCGACCTCCGTGATCCGGGACGCGCCCAACCGCGACGAGATCATCGCGCGCGTGGCGCGCACCACGGGCACTCGCCTGCGAGTGCTGACCGGCGAGGAAGAGGCGCGGCTGGCTTACGTGGCGGCCCGCCAGTGGGCAGGCCCGACGGTCGGTGAGCTGCTGGTCCTGGACATCGGCGGCGGCACTGTGGAGATCGCCTCCGGCACCGGAGAGCAGCCCCGCGCCGTCTACTCGCTGCCGCTGGGCGCTCGCAGGATCACCCGGGACTGGCTTCCCGCCGGCACCGTACCGTCCCAACGCCGTCTGGCCGAGGTCCGGCAGCACCTCCGCCAGTCCCTGGAAGGCCCCGGCCTACCTCAGGCCGCACCGGGCGGGCGGGTGCTGGCCTGCTCCAAGACCTTCGAACAGCTCGCCCGGCTCGCCGCAGCTCAGGGCGGGACATCGCGATCCGCACGGCGGCTGGCGCTACCCCAACTGCGTAGGTCGGTCTCCATGCTGGCCGACGTGGAACCGTCCCGCCGTGCCAGGTTGCCGGGCATCTCCGGGCACCGCGCCGAGCAGTCCCTGGCCGGAGCCCTGGTCGCACAGGCCCTCATGGAGGCATGCGGGGCCAAGAGCGTCGAGATCTGCCCCTGGTCCACCAGGGAAGGACTACTGCTCGAACACCTCGGCGTGTCCCCCACAACAGCTGGCCGTGCCCGCCTCGTCGGCTGAACCCGACCGACCTGGTCGCACGCTTTTGAGCCATCGGGAAGAGGTGTCTGTTCTGATGCCCGCGGCCGGCTGCGAGCAGCCGCTCGTCACTCCCGTTCGACCTGCACCCCTCAAGACCGGACGGCAACAGCTTCTGACTTCGCCCAAAGTGGAGGGCATCGCGGGCCGACCGAGTGATCATTGTTCTTGGGCCTTGGGCCTTGGGCCTTGGGCGAGGTGAGGTCGGGAGGCGGATGCGCCGCTGCAGTTGGAGAGCGTCGGGAACGGCGTAGTTGATCTGCCCCCGACTGGTATGGCGGCCACTGATGACCTCCAGTGTGTCCGGATGAGACGCCAACGGGTCGTCGGCCAGGTCGGATTGCGCGTCTGTCAACGGTCATTTGTCATCCCCGGTGGCGGCCAGATGTCTCCCCGCTGTTCTGAGGACTCGTTCACCTCAGAGGCATCACACCCTTCCCGGTGGTGGCCTCGGTGAGCCGGAACGATTCACCCTGCGTGACCACGACGTGAGCGTGATGAAGGAGGCGGTCGACGGTGGCGGTGGCGGTGGCCAGGGTCCTCGGCATGATCTCGTCGAAGCCTGACGGGTGGAGGTTCGAACTCACGGCCAGTGCCCGCCGTTCGTAGGCGGCATCCACCAGGCGGTAGAAGCCCTCGGCGGCGTCCCACGTGCCGTCCACTGACCACTGCCGATATCGCCCATGGGCGTCCTCCGAGGGTGAGGTACGCAACAACGCTCACCCGGGCCGCATCGCCCCGAAACCCGCTCCCTCGCTACCCGGAACGGACGCCTCCTATGGCGTCCCCGTGGCTGTTCTCGGCCCGTCCGATGCTGCCGGAAGGATGTCGACGCGTGATTTCACCGACGGGCTGCCCGCCCTCCGTCGGCCGATTCTGTGGTTCGAGCGCCATGTCCAGCCGGCCCTGGTGCGGACGGGCCACGACCGGGGGACCGGCTGAGAGCTGGCCAGGCCATGAAGTGGCCGGACCTGTGGTCCGCGACGGTTCCCCCAGGTACAAGCGGTGTCATGCGCAGGTACTGATCCGGTTCGGATACGGCCTGGACGGCGAACGCACCCCGCGAGCGCCTGTGCCGCTGTCCTTCGTCGCTATTGCGTGCCGCTCGCCGCCCCCAGCTCGCGTCCGGAGACCATCCCGGACTCGATCCGTACGAACACCGGGTCCTGTATCGGCAGCCACGAGCGAGGCCCGGACTGTGACAGCCGTGCGTGTTCGGCGGGGTCGGTCACGACGGTGGCCCGTCCGGTGACGACCACGCTCCAGGCACACCGGGTCTCGACGTCGAACTCGTCCGCCTCGAACGCGACGACGACGCCGTCGATGGCGTGGACCAGGTCCGAGCCCTGCGCGGTGCACAGCAGCACGGAGGCGTCCGCGTCGAGCGAGAAGTTGACCGGAAGGACCGCAGGCAGCGCATGCCGGGTATAGACGACCCGACCGACCGGGACTTTCGCGAGCAGGCGCAGGCACTCCTGCCGGTCGAGTGCGCGAGAGCCGTCGTTGTGGAACATCCACTCATCGTCTCCGTGCGCGGGGCCCGCGGGTAGGGCCGACCGGCCCTACTAGCCCTTGAGATCGAAGACGGCGCAGCCGACCGAGAGGTGGAGGACGCGGTCGTCGGGGTCGGTGTGCCGGAGTCCGCGGTCGGTGGCCGCGTGTACCTGCAGCGTGAGCGTGTCCGCGTCCAGCCGGAACCGCCAGGGCTGGGTGTTGTGGATCGAGGGGGCAACGTCTCCAGGGCATGGAGACCGAGGACGGCGGAGGGAGGCGTCGAGGACTCATCCCCTCACTGGTCTGCTGAAGGGGTGACGCCGGTTGGCGGTCGCCTCGGCGTCCCGTGTGGAAGAGCGCCGGGACAGGGGCCGTACGGCCCCGCGCGCGATTCCGATCCGCTCCTTCCGGCGTCACTTGGCCCGGTGTTCGCCCGCTTCCGGCTGCTGCAGTTGGGAGGCGAGGACGGCGGCCTGGACCCGTCGTTGGACGCCCAGTTTGGCGAGGAGGCGGGAGATGTGGTTCTTGACGGTCTTTTCCGAGAGGTAGAGCTTGTTGCCGATCTCGCGGTTGGTCAGGCCGTCACCGATCAGTGCCAGGATCTCCCGCTCGCGCGGGGAGAGGCCCGCCACCTCGGAGGGAACGGCCGGAGTCTCTGCGGGCTCGGCGCGCAGGGAGCGCATGAGGCGGGCGGTCGTCGCCGGGTCCAGCATCGACTGGCCCGAGGCCACCGTGCGCACCGCGGAGACGAGGTCGGATCCCTTGATCTGCTTGAGGACGTAGCCGGAGGCGCCGGCCATGATCGCGTCGAGGAGGGCCTCCTCGTCGTCGAACGAGGTCAGCATCAGACAGGCCAGCTCGGGCATCCGGCTGCGCAGCTCGCGGCAGACCGAGATGCCGTCGCCGTCCGGCAGGCGGACGTCGAGGACGGCGACGTCGGGGCGCAGGGCGGGGCCGCGGGCGAGCGCGTGGTCCACGGTGCCCGCGTCGCCGATCACCGAGATGTCGGGTTCGGCGTCGAGGAGATCGGCCAGGCCGCGGCGTACGACCTCGTGGTCGTCCAGCAGGAACACCCGGATCGGGTTCTGCGCGCTGAAGGTGCGTGGCTCTGGCATGGCGACCTCTCGTTCCCCGGCGGAGGACAGACCGCGAGCTGTCCATGATGACGATCATCACGCGTGGAGACCGGATGCACTAGGGCCGATCGGTCCCACTCGCGCGCACGCGCGAGGCCCGACCTGCCCACCACCGGGGGCGGGCGGCCGGCAACGGCGGGTCACGCGGAATCGAGGCTCTCGGCGATCTCCTCATCGGTGCGGAGGAACACCTTGAGCAGGTCGGCACGGCTGACGACGCCTTGGAGCATGCCCACGGCGTCGACCACGGGGAGTCTCTTGAGCGCGGGGGAGGTCATGAGTTCTTCCGCGGTCACGGCGCCGACCTCGGCCAGGTCCTTCAGGCGCCGCAGTTGCGTGTACCGGTCCGGGTCGCTGTCGCGGGACTCCTCCTTGGGCAGCAGGTCCGCCTCGGACACGATGCCGACGACGCGGCCCTCGCCCTCGATGACGGGCAGGGCGCTGACCTTCCAGCCCTGCATCATCCGCACGATGTCCTTGAAGGCAGCCTTGCGGCTGACCGCGGCGACCGTGTGGGTCATGACCTCGCTGAAAGCAGCCGGGGTCTGGCTGTAGCGCTGAGGCGGCGCGTCGGTGAGCGAGCGCCGGCACCGAGGTCTTTGGTGAGCTCGCCTCCGCCTCCGCCTCCCGCCTGCCGTGCCGGTGCCCTGAGGTTCGAGTTTGCGGTCGAGGTGCTGGTCCTTCGCGGCCGGAAGGTTGTTGAGCAGCTTCCTACGTCCGCGGTCCGAAACAACAGCCCCGTACGCCGCCGGGCTCTCACGCTTTTCGGGGGCTCCTGGTCTTCTCAGCCCCAGAGGCAGGTGAGTTGAGCCGGCGGAACCCGAACGGTCCTGCCGGAGCGGGACCATCGGGCCCCCGGCGGGACCTGTGGCCGCTGCCCGGGATCCGGCACGGCACAGAACCATCGTTCACGGATCGACTCATCCGCACCGAACAGCACGAGGAGCACAGCCATGTCGAGCACCAGCAAGAGCGGGGAGAGAGAGGCGCCCAAGGGCGCGCTCGGACTGCCTGCCGCGTCCGCGCTCGTGATCGGCACCATCATCGGCACGGGCATCTTCGCCCTGCCGTCCGCGCTCGCCCCGTACGGGCCGATCTCCCTGGTCGCGTTCGTCGTCGTCACCCTGGGCGCCCTGGCGCTCGCGCTGACCTTCGGAGCGCTGTCGAAGCGGGTGCCGGCGAGCGGCGGCCCGTACGTCTACGCCCGGGAGGCGTTCGGTGAGTTCGCCGGATTCCTCAACGCGTGGTCGTACTGGATCACCGCGTGGGCCGGGAACGCGGCGATCGCCGTGGCCTGGGTCGGCTACGTCGAGGTGTTCGTCAACACGGGCCACAAGACGTGGATCTCCATGAGCATCGCCCTCGGCGGACTCTGGGCGGCGGCCGCGATCAACCTCACCGGCGTCCGCAACATCGGCGCGTTCCAGGTGGTCACCACCGTGCTGAAGTTCGTGCCGCTCGTCTTCATGGCGACCATAGGACTGTTGTTCATCGACCCGGACAACTTCGGTACCTTCAACGCCAGCGGTCAGTCGGCGCTCGGCGCGATCTCCGCCGCGGCCGCCATCGCCCTGTTCAGCTACCTCGGTCTGGAGGCCGCCTCGGTGGTCGCCGGCCGGGTGCGCGACCCGGAGCGCAACGTGCCGCGCGCCACCGTGTACGGCACGCTCCTGTGCGCCGTCGTCTACATCCTGGGCACGCTCGCGGTCTTCGGCACGGTCTCGCACGGTGCGCTCGGCGGCACCGACGCACCGTTCACCGACGCCGCGAACAACATCTTCGGCGGCACCTGGGCGGGAGACGTCGTGGCCGCCGCCGCCATCATCTCCGGCATCGGCGCCCTCAACGGCTGGACCATGTTGTGCGCCGAGATGCCGTACGCCGCCGCCCGCGACGGGCTCTTCCCCGACGCCTTCGCGAAACTGCGCGGACAGAGCGAAATCCCGGCCTTCGGCGTCATCGCCTCCACCGTGCCGGCCTCGCTGATCACCGTGTTCAGCTACACCCGCTTCGAGGACGTCTTCACGAAGATCGTGCTGCTGAGCGTGCTCACCGCGGTGGTCCCCTACCTGTTCTCCGCCGCCGCCCAGCTGTACTGGCTGCTCGTGCGGGGCCGGGAGACCCTCAGCGCGCGGCGCCTGGCCCGTGACGTCACCGTCGCCGCTCTCGCGCTGGCATTCTCCTACTGGTCGATCCAGGGCAGCGGCTACCAGACCGTCTACTACGGGCTGTTCGTGCTGCTGCTCGGCGTGCCGGTCTACGTGTGGCTGAAGCGGGGCCAGGGCCGGTACGGCGACGAACCGGCCGCGGCGATTCCCCTTCCGCGTGAGGAGCGGGCCCCCGAGACACCGGTACCGCCGAAGCGGCTCTCCCGTGGACTCGGCACCAACCGCGTCGGCGGCCCCCGCAAGCGAAACGCCCACCGCCCCCAGGACTGACCCCCTCCCTCACCGCGGACTCCCTCACCACGGAGGAAACAGCGCCATGAACACGTTCCACGTCGACTCCGAGGCCGGCCGCCTGCGCCAGGTGATCCTGCACCGCCCCGGCATCGAACTCTCCCGCCTCACCCCGCGCAACGTCGACGCCCTCCTCTTCGACGACATCCTGTGGGCCAAGCGCGCCCGGGAGGAACACGACGCCTTCGCGCAGGTGCTGCGCGACCACGGCACCCGCGTCCACTACTTCGCCGACCTCCTCGCCCGGACCCTCGACGGCGACGAGGCCCGCGGCTGGCTGCTGGACCGGGTGATCACCCCGGCCTCCGTCGGACCGGCGCTGATCGACCCGGTGCGCCACCTGTGCGCCCAACTCGACGGAGAGACCCTCGCCGGACACCTCATCGGCGGACTCCTCAAGAGCGACCTGCCGCTCGCCACCCCGCACAGCCTGGTCTGGAACGCGCTCGACGCCGACGACTTCGCCCTCGCCCCGCTGCCCAACCACCTCTTCCCGCGCGACAACTCCTGCTGGGTGTACGACCGGCTTTCGGTCAACCCGATGGCCAAGACCGCCCGCCGACGGGAGAGCCTGCACGCCGAGGCCATCTACCGCTTCCACCCGATGTTCGCCGGCGTGGCCCCCGCGCCGATCCTCGACGGCTCGGTCGGCACCCTGGAAGGCGGTGACGTCCACGTCCTCGGCAACGGCGCCGTCATGGTCGGCATGGGCGAGCGCACCACCGCCCAGGCGGTGGAGAACCTGGCCGCCCGGCTGTTCGCCGGGGGCACGGCGAACCGGCTCATCGCCGTCCAACTCCCCGCCACCCGGGCCTACATGCACCTCGACACCGTGCTGACGATGGTCGACCGCGACACCTTCGTCGTCTACCCGGGCCTGGCCGACTCCTTGCGTTCCTGGACGCTCACCCCCAGCGACACCCGTGAGTGCGGCTTCGACGTGGCCCCGAACTCCGACCTGGCGACCTCCCTCGCCGAGGCCCTCGACCTCGACAAGGTCCGCATGCTGTCCGCCCCCCAGGACATCCGCAACGCCGAACGCGAACAGTGGGACGACGGCAGCAACTTCCTCGCTCTCGCCCCCGGCGTGATCGTCGGCTACGAGCGCAACGTCACCACCAACACCTACCTGCGCAAGCAGGGCATAGAGATCGTCACCATCGCCGGCGCCGAACTCGGCCGCGGCCGCGGCGGCCCGCGCTGCATGAGCTGCCCCGTCGAACGCGACCCGGCCGCCGCCTGAACCCCCAGGGGGAAACCGTCATGACCATCGACCTGCGCGGCCGCTCCTACCTGAGCGAACTCGACTTCACCGCCGCCGAGATCCAGTACCTCCTCGACCTGGCCGCCTCCCTCAAGGCTGCCAGGCGTGCCGGCGCCGAGCAGCCCCGGCTGACCGGCAGGCACCTCGCGCTGATCTTCGAGAAGACGTCCACCCGCACCCGCTGCGCCTTCGAGGTGGCGGCCGCCGACCAGGGCGCCGCCACCACCTACCTGGGCCCCGGCGACACCCACATCGGTACCAAGGAGTCCATCGCCGACACCGCCCGAGTGCTGGGCCGGATGTTCGACGCGATCGAGTACCGGGGGTCGGACCAGGCGCTGGTCACCGAGCTCGCCACCCACTCCGGTGTCCCCGTCTACAACGGCCTGACCGACGTCGCGCACCCCACCCAGAGCCTGTGCGACGTCCTCACCATGCACGAGCACAGCGCCAAGCCCCTGCCGGACCTCGCCTACTGCTACCTCGGCGACGCCCGCAACAACATGGGCAACTCCCTGCTGTCCATGGGCGCCCTGCTCGGCATGGACGTACGCATCGCCGCCCCCGCCGCGCTGTGGCCCGACCCCGCGCTGGTCACCAACTGCCGCGAGACGGCCGAGCGCAGCGGCGCCCGGATCCTCCTCACCGAGGACGTCGAGACCGCCGTGCGCGGAGCCGACTTCCTGCACACCGACGTCTGGGTCTCCATGGGCGAGCCCGCCGACACCTGGCGGGAGAGGATCGAGCTGCTGCTGCCGTACCAGGTCAACGACAAGACGCTGGCCGCCACCGGCAACCCGGACGTGCGGTTCATGCACTGCCTGCCGGCCCTGCACGACCGCCGCACCCGCCTCGGCAGCGACCTCTTCGACCACTACGGCCTGGACGGACTCGAAGTCACCGACGACGTCTTCTCCTCGCCCGCGTCGATCGCCTTCGACCAGGCCGAGAACCGGCTGCACACCATCAAGGCCGTGCTCGTCGCCACTCTGGAGGACTGAAGCCATGCGCATAGTCGTCGCTCTCGGCGGCAACGCCCTGCTGCACCGCGGTGAGCGTCCCGACGCCGCCGTCCAGCAGACCAACATCGACCGGGTGGCCACCGCCCTGGCCGCGGTGGCCCACGAACACGAAGTCGTCCTCACCCATGGCAACGGCCCCCAGATCGGCCTGCTCGCCATGGAGAGTGCCGCCGACCCCGCCCTCAGCGCCCCCTATCCTCTCCACCTCCTCGGCGCCCAGACCCAGGGCATGATCGGCTCCCTGCTCGCCTGCACCCTGCACGACGCGCTGCCCGGCCGCCACATCGCCACCCTCGTCACCCACACCCTCGTACGGCCCGACGACCCGGCCTTCGCGCGGCCCACCAAGTTCGTCGGCCAGGTCTACCCCAGGGAGGTGGCCGGCGCCCTCGCCCGCAAGCGGGGCTGGCACATCGCGCAGGACACCACCGGCTGGCGCCGCGTCGTCCCCTCTCCGGTACCGGAACGCATCCTGGAGACCGACACCGTTCACGAGTTGCTGAGCGGCGGCACCCTCGTGATCTGCGCGGGCGGTGGAGGTGTCCCCGTCACCGCCGACCGGGACAGCGGGGCACTGACCGGAGTGGAGGCCGTCATCGACAAGGACCTCACCGCCGCCCTGCTCGCCGAGGACCTGAAGGCCGACTTCCTGCTGATCCTCACCGACGTCCCGTGCGTGTACGAGGACTACGGGACCCCCGCCCAGCAGCCCGTCCTCGACGCCACTCCCGCCGAGCTGCGCCGCAAGGGTCTCCCGGAGGGCTCCATGGGTCCGAAGGCGGAGGCCGCGGCGCGGTTCGTCGAGCGGACCGGAGGGCTCGCCGCTATCGGCGCCCTGGACGCGGCGTACGAGATCGTGCACGGCCGCTCGGGCACCCTGATCCGCCCGGACCTCGCGGCCGGCTGACGCAGTGGCCCGTACGGCCTCCCGCCCCGGGGCCGTACGGCCCGGCGGTGGGCACCCTCCGGCACTCGGCGCGACGATCAGCGCCGACCAGCATGGGAGTGCCGGACAGACAACGACGAGAGGAACGGCGATGACCGCAACCGTGACAGTCGGCGACCGGGTCACCGCGGCCTGGCGAGGCTTCGCCGGGAGCCGCTGGCGCGAGCTGATCGACCTGCGTGACTTCATCCAGGCGAACTACACCCCGTACGAGGGTGACGCGTCCTTCCTCACCGGCGCCACGGACCGCACCCGGGCCGTCTGGGAGAAGGTCGGCTCGCTGTTCCCGGAGGAGCGTGCCCGGGGCATCCTCGACGTGGACGCCGCGACTCCGTCGACGATCACCTCGCACGCCCCCGGATTCATCGACCGTGACCGCGAACTGATCGTCGGCCTGCAGACCGACGCACCGCTCAAGCGCGCGATCATGCCAGGCGGCGGGCTGCGCATGGTGGAGAACGGCCTGAGGGCCTACGGCTATGAGCCCGACCCGTTCGTGACGAAGGTCTTCGGGACCTACCGCAAGACCCACAACGACGGTGTCTTCGACGCCTACACGCCCGCGATGCGCGCGGCCCGCAAGGTCGGCATCATCACCGGGCTGCCCGACGCCTACGGCCGGGGCCGGATCATCGGCGACTACCGGCGCGTCGCCCTGTACGGCACCGACCGGCTGATCGAGGCCAAGCGGGCCGACAAGGCCCTGCTGGACGGCCGACCGTCCACCGAGCACGTCATCCGCGACCGCGAGGAACTCGCCGAGCAGATCAAGGCCCTGGGCGAGCTGACCCGCATGGCGGCGACCTACGGCTGTGACGTCTCCCGCCCCGCGCTCACCGCGCACGAGGCCGTGCAGTGGCTCTACCTCGGATACCTCGCCGCGGTGAAGGAGCAGAACGGCGCCGCGATGTCGCTGGGCCGCACCTCGACCTTCCTCGACGTCTACCTCCAGCGCGACCTGGACGACGGGACCATCGACGAGCTGCGCGCCCAGGAACTGATCGACGATTTCGTGATCAAGCTGAGGATCGTCCGGTTCCTGCGCACGCCCGAGTACGACGCCCTGTTCTCCGGCGACCCGACCTGGGTCACCGAGTCCATCGGCGGTGTCGGCGACGACGGCCGCACACTGGTCACCCGCACCTCCTTCCGCTTCCTGCAGACCCTCTACAACCTCGGCCCCGCTCCCGAACCCAACCTGACCGTGCTGTGGTCGCCGAGGCTGCCCGCCGGCTTCAAGGAGTTCTGCGCCCAGGTGTCCATCGACACCAGCGCCGTCCAGTACGAGTCCGACGAGCTGATCCGCCCCCGCAACGGCGACGACACCGCGATCGCCTGCTGCGTCTCCGCCATGGCGGTGGGCAAGGAGATGCAGTTCTTCGGGGCTCGGGTGAACCTGGCGAAGGCGCTGCTCTACGCCGTCAACGGCGGCCGGGACGAGATGACCGGCGACCAGGTCGCTCCCGTGATGCCCCCGCTGACGGGCGAGTACCTGGACTACGAGGAACTGTCGGCGGCGTACAACCGCGTGCTGGACTGGCTGGCGGAGACCTACGTCAACACGCTGAACGTCATCCACTACATGCACGACAAGTACGCCTACGAGCGCATCGAGATGGCGCTGCACGACCACCCCGTCCACCGCTTCATGGCCTGCGGCGTCGCGGGGCTGTCCGTCGCGGCGGACAGCCTGTCTGCCGTGAAGCACGCCCGGGTGAAGGTTTTCCGGGACGCGACCGGGCTGGCCGTCGACTTCCTGACAGAAGGCGAGTTCCCGGCATACGGCAACAACGACGACCGCGCCGACGCCCTCGCCGTCGGTCTGGTGGAGTCCTTCATGGCCAAGGTGCGCAGGCACCCCACCTACCGGGACGCCGAGCACACCCAGTCGGTGCTGACCATCACCTCCAACGTCGTCTACGGCAAGCACACCGGCAACACGCCCGACGGGCGCCGGTCTGGGCAGCCCTTCGCGCCGGGCGCCAACCCGATGAACGGCCGGGACCGGCACGGCGTCGCCGCCTCCGCGCTCTCGGTCGCCAAGCTGCCGTACGAGCAGGCCCGCGACGGCATCTCGCTGACCACGACCATCACCCCGGAGGGACTGGGACACGCCCCCGAGGAGCGCGCCGGCAACCTGGTGGGGATCCTCGACGGCTACACGGCGGCGGGCGGCTTCCACATGAACGTCAACGTCCTCGACCGGGCCACCCTGGAGGACGCGATGGAGCACCCGGAGAAGTACCCGGAGCTGACCATCCGCGTCTCCGGATACGCCGTCAACTTCGTCCGGCTGACCCGGGAGCAGCAGCTCGACGTGATCAGCCGCACCTTCCACGGATCGCTGTGAGGCCCTCATGACGACCGGCCGGATCCACTCCTGGGACCTCTCCACCGGCGTGGACGGTCCCGGTACCCGGTTCGTCCTCTTCGTCAGCGGCTGCCCCCTGCGCTGCCTGTACTGCGCCAATCCCGATACCTGGCACCTGCGGGACGGCCGGGAGGCGACGGTGGACGAGGTGATGGCGGAGATCGAGAAGTACCGCGCGTTCGTCACCACGGCCGGGGGAGGGGTGACGATCACCGGGGGAGAGCCGCTGCTCCAGCCGACGTTCACCGCTGAGGTCCTGCGTCGCTGCAAGGAGGCCGGGATGCACACCGCCCTGGACACGTCCGGCTTCCTCGGCGCGCGTGCCACGGACGAACTCCTCGCCGACACCGACCTGGTTCTGCTGGACATCAAGTCCTTCGACATCGGCACCTACCGGAAGCTGACCGGCGGGCGGCTCGCCCCCACGCTCAGCTTCGCGACCCGTCTCGACCGCCTCGGCGTCCCGATGCGGATCCGCTACGTGCTGGTCCCCGGCTGGACCGACGACCCACCGGGGGTGGACGCCCTGGCCGGCTTCGTCGCGGGGCTCGGCACGGTCGAGCGGGTCGACGTACTGCCCTTCCACAAGCTCGGCGCCGCGAAGTACGAGACCCTCGGTATCCCTTTCCCGTTGCGTGACACCCCGGTTCCCGACCAGGCTCTGACCGAGAGCGTCCGCACACGCTTTCGGGAGCGCGGAGTGCCCGCCTACTGAGGGCCGGCACGTGCGCCGCGGCGAGACCCGCGTGGCCGGCGTGCCGTCCTCGGCCCAACGGCCTCTGGGAACAGGGCCGTTCGGCCCCGTGGCCGCGGACCTTAGGCATCCGTCGCGGACCGCGGGTCCGCGGCCAGAGTGAGTGGTGTCAGACACCGACCCGACCCCTTTCGAAGGGAATCACGACCATGGCCGTGCACGAGCACACTCACCGGGGCTCTGGTTTCCACCTGCCGTCGCTGCGCAGGAACCGGAGCGCCTCCGCATCCGAGTCCGCCGTGTCGGCAGGCGCCGGCACGCACACCGCGCAGGCGTACGCCTTCGCGTCCCTGCGCCTGCTGACCGGGTTCGTCTTCCTGTGGGCCTTCCTCGACAAGACCTTCGGCCTCGGCTACGCCACCCCGTCCGGCAAGGGCTGGATCGACGGAGGGTCGCCGACGAAGGGATTCCTCGGATCCGTCGCGGTCGGGCCGATGGAGTCCACCTTCCACTCCTGGGCCGGCGACCCGTGGGCGGACTGGCTGTTCATGCTCGGTCTGCTCGGCATCGGCGCCGCCCTGGTCGCGGGGGTCGCGCTGCGGTTTGCCGCCGTGGCGGGCACCATGATGATGGCGCTGATGTGGATCGCCGAATGGCCGCCGGCCAAGCACCTCTCGGACGGATCGGCGAGCATGTCCACGAACCCGTTCGCCGACTACCACCTGATCTACGCCGCCGCCCTGGTCGTGCTGGCCGCTTCCGCCGCCGGCGACACCCTGGGTCTGGGCCGGCTCTGGGCCAAGGCGCCCTTCGTCCGCGACCACAGCTGGCTGCGCTGAACACCGAGGGCACGGCGGGCCCGCCACGCGGCCCGCTGCGCCGAGCCGTGCGGGGGGTCGTTCGGCCCCGGATCGGGACCAGTGGCCCCTGCACGAGGAACCGACCGAAGACGACTCTGGAATCGGATGCCCCGCTCCAGGAGGTGGCGACATTGCTCCGCACCATCACCGTAGGCCTCGACGGCTCGCAGGAGAGCCGGGCCGCCGCGGAATGGGCGGCCCGCGAAGCCGAGCTGCGCGGCCTGCCCCTGAAGATCGTCCATGTCTGGGAGCCGGTCCCGGAGCCGATGGCCCAAGCGCCTCTCCTGGGCGCCGAGACCCAGCAGCGCTGGACCGAGCGAAGCGAGATGGGGGTACCCCCGGCCGAAGGCTGGGGGAGGATGCCGCGAGAGGCCGCGGCAGGCATCAGCCTGCGCCACCCCGGCGTCGAGGTGGTCAGCGAGCAGCTTTCCGGACCCCCCGGTGATGTCCTCGCCGAGGCGGGCAGCAGCGCCGAGCTGCTCGTCCTGGGCTCCCGCGGCTTCGGCGGGATCGGCGGGTTCATGGTCGGCTCGGTCGGTCTGTCTGTCGTCGCGCACGCGGACCGCCCCGTCGTCCTGGTCCGCGCGCTGGAGGTGGCCGCCGACGAGCACGAGCCGGACCCGGCGGGCGTTCCCTCCGCTGCGACCCCGTTCCTGCCCGTGGTCCTCGGCCTCGACGTCGAGCACCCCGACGCGACGCTGATCGAGTTCGCCTTCGCCGCAGCCCTGCTCCGCGAGACGTCCCTGCGGGTGGTCCACGGCTGGAATCCGCCGCCGTACTACGCGTACGGCACACCCGCCAATCCCGCGCTGCACGAGGCGCTGGCGCTGAGCGACGCCGAGGCCCTGGCGGAGGTGCTGCGGCCCTGGCGGCAGAAGTACCCGGACGTGGACGTCGTAGAGGTGTCCCGCTACGGCAGTCCGGCCGTCCACGTCGTGGAAGCCTCCGGCGACTCCTCCCTCGTCGTCGTGGGCCGGCGGATCCGCCGCAGCCCGTTCGGCGCGCACATCGGGCATGTCACGCATGCCGTCCTGCACCACTCCACCGCCCCCGTCGCCGTCGTCCCCCACGGCTGACCGAGTTTCCCGGAGCAGAGATCATGAAGGCAGCAGTCGTACGAGCGTTCGGCGAGTCCCTGGTCATCGAGGAGCGCCCCGACCCAGAGCCCGGCCCCGGTGAGGTCCGCGTCCGGGTCGAGGCGTCCGGTCTGTGCCACACCGACATCCACGCGGCCCACGGCGACTGGCCGGTCAAGCCGAACCCGCCGTTCGTCCCCGGGCACGAGGGGGTCGGCCTGGTGGAGGCACTCGGTGAGGGCGTCACCCACCTGTCCGTCGGGCAGCGGGTCGCCGTCCCGTGGCTCGGCAGGGCGTGCGGGCGGTGCGAGCACTGCCTGTCCGGCTGGGAGACGCTGTGCGAGCGGCAGATCAACACCGGGTACGGCTGCGACGGCGGCTACGCCGAGAAGATGCTCGCCTGGGCAGACTTCGCCCAGCCCGTGCCCGACGGCATCACCGCACTCGAAGCCGCCCCGCTGACCTGCGCGGGCGTCACGACGTACAAAGCGCTGAAGGTCGCCGACGTCAAGCCCACCCAGCTCGTCGCGATCTCCGGCGTCGGCGGCCTCGGTCACCTCGCCGTGCAGTACGCGAAGATCGCCGGCGCCACGGTCGCCGCGATCGACGTCACCGACGAGAAGCTCGAACTCGCCGCCGAACTCGGCGCCGACATCCTGATCGACGCCCGCAAGGAGAACGTCGGCGAGGTGCTCAAACAGCACGGCGGCGCCCACGCGGCCATCGCGCTCGCGGTGAACGACGCGGCCTTCGAGGCCGTCAACTCGGGGCTGCGGCGCGGCGGCAAACTGGTCATGGTGGCCCTGCCGGCACACGGCACGGTCCGGGTGCCCATCTTCGACACCGTCCTGAACGGCACCTCGGTGATCGGCTCGATCGTCGGCACCCGGCAGGACCTCGCCGAGGTCTTCCAACTGCACGCGGCCGGCCGTACCAAGGTCATCTACGAGACCCGCCCCCTCGCCTCCGTCAACGACTCCATCGACGAGGTGCTGCGCGGCCAGGTCAAGGCCCGGATCGTCTTCGACCTGGACTCGGGGCGGTGAGCGCCGTGGTCCTCCCCATCGTCGTCGGAGTGGACGGCTCGGAGCCGAGCCTGCGGGCCGTCGACTGGGCGGCCGACGAGGCCACCCTGCGCGGGGTCCCCCTGCGGCTGGTGTTCGCCTCCCTCTGGGAGCGGTACGAGGGCGAGTCCCTCGCGGACGATCTCGGCAAGCCGTCAGAGCAGGTCACGGCCGAGGACATCGTGCGCACCGCCGCGGAGCGGGCGCGTCTGCGCCAGGGCGGGCTGAGGATCTCCACCGAAGTGCTGTCGGAGGAGCCCGAGTACGCGCTCGTGCACGAGGGACGCAGCGCCTGCGCGCTGGTGCTGGGCTCCCGAGGACGCAGCGGCTTCGCCGAGATGCTGCTCGGGTCGGTCAGCCTGACCGTGGCCGCGCACGCGGTCTGCCCGGTGATCGTGCTGCGCGGCAGCCACGACAACCGGGTCCGGGCAGGCGGGCGTGGCCGGGTCGTGGTGGGCGTCGGCGAGAAGACGGCGGACTCCGCCGCCCTGCGCTTCGCCGTGGACGAGGCGAAGCTGCGCCGCGCGACCCTGGACGCCCTACGGGCCTGGCGGTGCCCCGCGCACGAGACCACCGATCACCCCCTGCTCGCCGGGGAACCCGCGCGGCTGCACGAACAGCATGCCGCCGAGGTCCTGGACAAAGCGGTGAAGGACATCCCGGCGGACGTGGACCTGCGCCGGCGCACGGTCGAGGGCCCCGCCCGCAGGGTCCTGCCGGCCGCCTCGTACGAGGCCGACCTGCTGGTGGTCGGCGCCCGGCGCAACTCCGGCCACCTCGGGCTCCAGCTGGGGCGCGTCGCCCACGCGGTGCTGCACCACTCCGCCTGCGCCGTCGCGGTCGTACCCGAAGGGGTGTGAGAGAAGCCGAAGACCGGCCAGCGCCGTGCCCGCTGCCCCAGCCGCCCGATCACTTCCGGAGCCCCCTCATGCCCAAGGCCTCAGACCAGGACGCCACCGTACTTTCCGACGACGAGCTGCGCGCCCTGGACGCGCACTGGCGTGCCGCCAACTATCTGGCCGCCGGCCAGATCTACCTGATGTCCAACCCGCTGCTCACCGAGCCTCTCAAGCCGGAGCACATCAAACCCCGGCTGCTCGGCCACTGGGGCACCTCGCCCGGCCTCAACCTCGTGTACACCCACCTCAACCGGGTGATCAAGGCGCGTGGACTCGACGCCCTGTGTGTCTGGGGTCCGGGGCACGGAGGGCCGTCCATCCTGGCGAACTCCTGGCTGGAGGGCAGCTACAGCGAGACCTACCCGGACGTGCCGCGGAACGGGGAGGGCATGGCCCGGCTGTTCCGACAGTTCTCCTTCCCCGGCGGGGTGCCCAGCCATGTCGCGCCCGAGACGCCCGGCTCGATCCACGAGGGCGGTGAGCTCGGCTACTCGCTCTCCCATGCGTACGGTGCCGCGCTGGACAACCCGGACCTGCTGGTCGCCTGCGTGATCGGCGACGGCGAGGCGGAGACCGGCCCGCTGGCCGCCTCCTGGCACTCCAACAAGTTCCTCGACCCGGTACACGACGGCGCGGTCCTGCCGATCCTGCACCTCAACGGCTACAAGATCGCCAACCCGACGGTGCTCTCCCGCCTCCCCGAGAGCGAACTCGACGACCTGTTGCGCGGCTACGGCCACGACCCGATCCACGTGACCGGCGACGACCCGGCCGAGGTCCACCGGGCCATGGCCGCGGCGATGGACGACGCCCTGGACCGTATCGCCGTGATGCAACAGACCGCCCGCGAGGACGGCGTCACCGAGCGCGTGCACTGGCCGATGATCGTGCTGCGCACCCCGAAGGGCTGGACGGGGCCGGCCGAGGTGGACGGCGAGCCCGTCGAGGGCACCTGGCGCGCCCATCAGGTTCCGCTGGCCGGCGTCCGTGAAAACCCGGAGCACCTGCGCCAGTTGGAGGCATGGCTGCGGTCGTACGAACCCCGGGAGCTCTTCGGACCCGACGGCCGGCCCGTCGCCGACGTCCTCGCCTGCGTTCCGGACGGGGCCCGACGGCTCGGCGCCACCCCGCACGCCAACGGTGGCCTGCTCGTGCGCGAACTGCCCGTCCCCCCGCTCGACGAGTTCGCCGTACCCGTCGACAAGCCGGGCACCACCCTGCACGAGCCGACCCGAGTCCTGGGAGACCTCCTGGCGCGGGTGATGAAGGACACCGGCGCTCGCCGGGACTTCCGCCTCGTCGGCCCGGACGAGACCGCCTCCAACCGCCTCCAGGCCGTCTTCGACGTCAGTGGAAAGGCGTGGCAGGCCGAACACCTGCCGGTCGACGAACACCTCGAACATCACGGCCGGGTGATGGAGATCCTCTCCGAACACACCTGCCAGGGCTGGCTGGAGGGATACCTCCTGACGGGTCGGCACGGTCTGTTCTCGTGCTACGAGGCGTTCGTCCACATCGTCGACTCCATGGTCAACCAGCACATCAAGTGGCTGAAGACCTCGCGGCAGCTGGCGTGGCGCGCGCCCATCGCCTCCCTCAACTACCTTCTCACCTCGCACGTCTGGCGCCAGGACCACAACGGCTTCTCCCACCAGGACCCCGGCTTCGTCGATCACGTCCTCAACAAGAGCCCCGAGGTCGTGCGCGTCTATCTGCCGCCGGACGCCAACACCCTGCTGTCCGTGGCCGACCACGTCCTGCGCAGCCGGGACTACGTGAACGTCGTCGTGGCCGGGAAGCAGCCCTGCTTCGACTGGCTGTCGATGGACGCGGCCCGCTCGCACTGCGCCCGCGGCGCGGGCATCTGGGACTGGGCCGGCACGGAGAACGGCGGCGAGCCCGACGTCGTCCTCGCCTGCGCCGGGGACGTGCCCACCCAGGAGGTCCTGGCCGCCGCGCAGTTGCTGCGCCGCAATCTGCCCGACCTCGCCGTCCGGGTGGTCAACGTGGTCGACATGACCCGGCTGCTGCCGCGCGAGGAACACCCGCACGGCATGAGCGACTTCCAGTACGACGGACTGTTCACCACCGACAAGCCGGTGATCTTCGCCTACCACGGCTACCCCTGGCTGATCCACCGGCTCGCCTACCGCCGCACCGGTCACAAGAACCTGCATGTGCGCGGTTACAAGGAGTCCGGTACGACCACCACGCCTTTCGACATGGTCGTCCGCAACGACCTCGACCGCTACCGGCTGGTCATGGACGTCATCGACCGCGTCCCCGGACTCGCCGTCCGCGCCGCCGCGGTACGGCAGCAGATGGCGGATGTCCGTACCCGACACCAGGCCTGGATCCGCGAACACGGCACCGACCTGCCCGAGGTCGCCGACTGGACCTGGGACGCCTGAAACCCACCCCTCACTCCCCGAAGGAGCACACCGCCATGACCGTCCGTGTCGGCATCAACGGCTTCGGCCGCCGGCCGACACGTCAGTCCTGCCCTGCACCGTGCAGAGGAAGGCACCCAGGACGTCGAGGTGGGCTGACGGTGAGGCGGGGGCCGGTCGGCGGCGCGGGGAGGGCCCACCGGCCCAGGGGCGGCCCCGGACAGCCCATGGGCTCCTCCTCCGCTTCGCCGGACGATCGAAGTGCCGAAGCCATGGAGGAGACCTGCGATGACGGACGACCTGCTCGATCGACCCACGGTCCACGCCCTGCTCGCGGACGGCGCCACCGTGTGCATACGGCCGGTGCTGCCGGGCGACCACGACCAGTTGCGGGGACTCTATGAGGAGATGTCGCCGGAGAACCTCCGCCTGCGTTTCTTCGCGGCGAGCCGGCGCTCCGCCGCCATGGCCGCGGACCGGGCCTGCGCCCCGGCCCACCCGGGCTACCGGGCCCTGCTGGCGGAGACGGACGGCCGGGTGATCGGCCTCGCCGAGTACGACACCGGCGGCGAGAAGGACGGCGCGGAGATCTCGATCGCCGTCGCCGACGGAGTGCACCAACGGGGCGTGGGGACCCTGCTCGTCGAGCACCTGGTCTCGGCGGCGCGTACGGAAGGCATCACCACCTTCACCGCCGACGCGCTCAGCGAGAACCACGAGGTGCTCCGCCTTTTCGCCGACCTCGGACTGCGCACCTCCCGCCACTTCGAGGGGCCGGAGGTGCGCTGCACCATCCACCTCGACCAGGACGACACCTACCTGACGGCCGTCGAGGCCCGGGGCCGGTCCGCCGACGTGGCCAGCCTGGTGCCCCTGCTGCGGCCGTCCGTGGTCGCCGTGGTCGGCGCCGGACGCACCCCGGGGTCCGTGGGCCGGGCCATCCTGCACCACCTGCACACGGGCGGCTTCACCGGGCGCCTCTTCGCCGTGAACCCCAAGGTCACCTCGCTGCTCGGCGTGCCGTCCCATCCGTCCGTCGCGGCCCTGCCGAAAACACCCGACCTCGTGATCGTCGCCGTGCCCGCCGCCGCTGTCCCGGCCGTCGCCGAGGAGTGCGGCCGGGCCCGGGTGCGCGCCCTCGTCGTCGTCACCGCCGGTCTCGACCACACCCAGGCCGAGGCCCTGCTGACCGCCTGCCGCACCTACGGCATGCGCCTCGTCGGCCCCAACTGCCTCGGCATCTCCAACACCGAGCCGGGCCTGAGCCTTGACGCGACCTTCGCCGCCGAGCACCCGCGTTCCGGGTCGGCCGGGGTGGCCGTGCAGTCCGGTGGGGTCGGCATCGCCCTGCTCGACGGACTGTCCCGGCTGGGCATCGGGGTCTCCTCGTTCGTCTCCCTCGGCGACAAGTACGACGTCAGCGGCAACGACATGCTCCAGTGGTGGGAGGACGACGGCCGCACCGAGCTCGCCCTGCTGCACCTGGAGTCCTTCGGCAACCCGCGCGCCTTCTCCCGCACCGCCCGCCGCGTCACGCGCCGCATCCCGGTGCTGACCGTCGACGCCGGCCGCACCGACGCGGGCCGTAAGGCGGCCGCCTCGCACACCGCGGCCGCCGCGACCCGCACCATGACCCGTCAGGCACTGTTCACCCAGGCTGGTGTCACCGCGACCCGCTCGGTCGGCGAGCTCCTCGAAACCGCCGCCCTCTTCCACTCCCAGCCGTTGCCCGAAGGCAGTCGCGTCGCGATCGTCACCAACGCGGGCGGCGCGGGAGTGCTCACCGCCGACGCCTGCGCGGAGGCGGGACTGGTCCTTCCCGCGTTCACCCGCGCAGTGAACGACGAGCTGCTCGGTGTCCTGCCGGAGGGCGCCGCGATCGGGAACCCCGTCGACGCCACCGCCGCGGTCTCCGAGGAACAGCTCACCGAGTGCGTCGACCGCCTCACCCGATGCCCCGGCATCGACGCCGTCATCGTCGCCCTGGTCCCCACCGCGGTCGCCACGGCCACCGGTGACGACCTGATCCGGGCCGTCACCACCGCTCCGGCACGTCGGGCGCGGCCGGTGATCGCCGTACGACTGGAGCAGGACCGGTCGGTGCGGCTGCTGCCCGCCGCGGACGGCGGCACCGTCCCCTCGTACGCCGACCCCCAGGCGGCGGCCCGCGCCCTGGCCCACGCCGCCCGGCGCGCCGCCTGGCTCGCCCGCCCGGCCGGAACCGTCCCCGACCTGGACCACATCGAGCCCGAGCGAGCCCGCACGGTCGTCGAGGCGTACCTCGCCAGGAACCCCGACGGCGGCTGGCTCGACCCGCGCACCTGCGCCGAACTGCTCGCCTGCTACACCGTCCCGCAGATCCCGTGGGCCTGGGCAGGGACCGAGGACGAGGCTGTGCTCGCCGCCGACCGGCTGCGCGGCTTCGACGGCCGGGTCGTCATGAAGGCCCACTGGCCCGGACTCCTGCACAAGACGCAGCAGCACGCCGTCCACCTGGACCTGCGCGGCGACTCCCAGGTGCGGGCCGCGTTCCGCGACCTGGAGACCCGCTTCGCCGGACTCATGACCGGCGTGGTCCTGCAACCCCTCGCCGCCCGCGGCACCGAGCTCTTCGCCGGTGTCGTCCAGGACGAGGTCTTCGGCCCGCTCGTCCTGTTCGGGCTCGGCGGCACCGCCACCGAGGTCCTCGCCGACCTCCCCCAGTCTCGGCTTCGCTCGACCGAGGGGACCCCCATCGCCCGCCTCGCCCCGCTCACCGACCGCGACGTCCACGAACTGATCACGTCGCCGCGGTGCGCCCCGCTGCTGCTGGGCGCGAACGGAAACACCCCCGTCGACCTCGAAGAACTGGAACAGCTGCTCCTGAGGCTGTCCCGGATGGCGGCCGACCTGCCGCAACTCGCCGAGGCCGACTTCAACCCCGTCCTGGCGGCACCGGACGGCGTCACCGTGCTCGACGCACGCATACGCCTCCTGCCGCGCCGCCCCCAGGACCCCTACCTGCGCCGACTACGCTGAGGAGGAAAGGCCATGCGACACAACAAGGTCGGCACCGTGATGACCACGGACGTCGTCCGCGCAGAGTACGGCACCCCGTTCAAGGAGGTGGCCCGACTGCTCGCGACCCACCGGATCAGCGGACTGCCGGTCGTCGACGAGGACGACAAGGTCATCGGGGTCCTGTCCGAAACGGACCTGATGATGCACCAGGCGACCACTCCGGACCCGTACGAGCCCAGGCACCGGGCGAGGCTCGCCGAGCTGACGCCCGGTGCCAAACGCCTGGCCGCGAAGGGCAGGGCACGCACCGCGGGCCGGCTGATGACGGCACCGGCCGTCACCGTCCACGCCGACGACACCATCGTCCGGGCCGCCCGCACCATGGCCCAGAAGCACGTGGAACGGCTCCCCGTCCTCGACCAGGAGGACCGGCTCGTCGGCATCGTCACCCGCCGCGACCTCCTCCAGGTCTTCCTGCGGCCCGACCAGGAGATCCGCGAGGAGGTGATCCAGGAAGTCCTGGTGCGCGCGCTGTGGCTGCCACCGGGCAGTGTCGAGGTCTCGGTGACGGAGGGCGTCGTCACGCTCTCCGGACACGCGGAACGCAAGAGCGAGACTCAGATCGCGATGTCCATGACCCGCCGCATCGACGGCGTGGTCGACGTGGTCGGCAAGCTCACCTATCGGCTCGACGACGCACGCCTGCGCACCGAGGAGCAGACACGGGCGATGCACGGTGTGGCCGACGACTGGCTGCGCCGACTGTGAGAGGAGGCCGACCATCATGACCGGCACCATGACCGACACCGTGTTGGTCACCTACGGAACGACGAACGGATCCACGGCGGAGATCGCCGAAGTCGTCGCCGACGTCCTGCGCAAGAGCGGGCTGACCGTCGAGGCGCTGCCGGCCCGGTCCGTGAAGAACGTGGCCCGCTACGACGCCGTCGTGGTCGGCGGAGGGCTCTACGCGGGGCGCTGGCACAAGGACGCGCGGCGGTTCGTCCGCCGCAACCGGGTCCTCCTCGCGGAGCGGCCCGTGTGGCTCTTCAGCAGTGGCCCGCTCGACGCCACCGCCTCCGAGCGGGACATCCCGCCCGTGCGGGGCGTACAGAGGGCCATGATCCGGCTGGATGCCCGCGACCACGTCACCTTCGGAGGATGCCTGGAAGAAGGCGCCAAGGGACGGGTCGCCGGGATGATCCTCCGCTCCGGCAAGGGCGGCGACTACCGGGACTTCGCAGCGATCGAGGCATGGGCCGCAGGCATCGCCGACGCGCTGACGCACGCATAGGAGGAGGGATCGCGTTCGGCCCCGCCCCGGTTCGCGCCGGGCAGCGGGGCCGACCTCATGCCGTGGTCCGGTCCGGTACCAGGGAAACGGGGCCCCCGCGTGCTTGCGCGGGAGGGCCGGCCCGAACGGTCCGACCCACGCCATGGACACACAGGAAGGCTCCAGGCCGCTCTACGGCCTGGAGCCCGGAATCCGTCGTATGTTCAGCTGGTCTTGTGGCCCCATCGTGGTCCCACCTGATCCCATTCCCTGCCCCACTCCTCGACCCGCCGCCGGTCCAGTCGCCACCGGGCGACCGCTCCCGCACCGAACACCAGGCCGGCCAGGCCGGCTGCAGCCGCGGCGCCCAGGCAGCCCGACTCGATCGCCGCCTCGGCGGAGCTCAGCGGCGCGGAGATGAGACGGCCCTGGCCGTCCTGCCAGACCGTGACCATGGATCCGGCCTTGAGACCGGTGTCCACCAGGGTCCGGCCCGTGCGGCTCGAACCGTCGGACGTCGTCCAGCGCACGGTTGCCGTCCGGCGGTCGGAGGTGCCACCGACCGCGGTGGCGGGGAGGGGAACGTCGTCCAGGAGGACGGCTCGCACGGACTGCCGCTCGGCTCGCTGCTGAGCGAACACCTCATCCGCGGCGTGGGCGGTCAGCAGCCCGGCGATGACGCCGCCCACCGTGAAGAGCGTCCACATGGCCAGCACGATCCAGGCTTCGAGGATGTCGTCGCGTCGTCGCAGTGGGTTGTCGCGCCAGCGCCACAACCGGTTCTTCGCGTAGGTCCCGCGGGCCATCGGTCCGCACCTCCTTCTCGTGGTCCTTCTCGTCGTCGTGGTGACACCTCCGAAGGTGACAGCCGGGGCGGTGCCGCGGCATGGGCCGATGAGGGCGTCACGCAGGGCCGCTCGGGACCCACGGCACAACCGGACAGGGCCGTTCAGCCCAAGCCGGCGCGGGCCTGCGCCCGCCCAGGACCAGCAGCCGGAGGGTGCGGCCCGCCGCCGCGCGCCGGACAGGGCCCCTGAACCCATGTGGCTCCTCGCCACCGCGTACGGACTGCGCGCCGCTCCGCTGGATCAGCCCGTCGAACGGACCGGCCTGCGCGGGTCCGGCCGCCGCTCCGACGACACCGCGCATCCGCAGCAGTTCATGCGCCTCGAACACGGGCCGGAGGGTCCGGTCACACCCCGCCGTGCACCAGGCCAGGTTCGGGAGTGGCCGAGTCGGGCCAGCGGGGGTGGACGTCGAACGCGCCGGCCAGGCCCGTGCAGCGGAGGATCCGCCGGAACCGGGCGCTGTCCGCGACCAGACGCAGCCGGCCCTGCCGGGCCCGCGTGCGGTTCAGTGCCCGGCACAGCACCCCCAGCCCCGCGCAGTCGATGAAAGCCACAGCACGCAGGTCGAGAAGCAGGTCGGGGCGTGGACCGGCGGTCAGCGCGTCCAGCTGTGCCGTGAGCGCGGGCACCGTCAGGAGGTCGATCTCGCCGTCGAGGGTCACGGCGGTCGGGCCACCGACGGTGCGATGCGTGCGGTACGGCGTGGACCTCGTGTGGTTGGCGTCCATGGGAGGAGAAAAGCGTGCCGCCGGGGTGCGCGGAAGGGCCGTTCGGTCCCTGTTCGGACGGGTTCGACAGTGCTTCTCCCCACCCGGACGGGACCGTCCGGCAGGTGATGCAGGCCGGACGACCCAAGCGGATCGGATGTTTACCGGACAAGCTGGACGTGTGGGGCGATCTCGCCTCTCGGCTCGCCTATCGGTTCGTCAGCCGGACAGAGGACGGTGAGGAGAATCATGAAGGGCTATGTCTTCCACGGCCCGGGACGGTCCGCCTGGGAAGAGGTACCGGACCCGGCCGTAAAGGAACCCACCGACGCGGTCGTGCGGGTCGGCGCCGTCACCATCTGCGGCACGGACCTGCACATTCTCAAGGGCGACGTGCCCGAGGTGCGCCCCGGCACGGTCCTGGGCCACGAGGCCGTCGGTGAGATCGTGGAGGTCGGCAGCGACGTCCGGACGGTCCGTCCGGGCGACCGGGTGCTGGTCTCCTGCATCAGCTCCTGCGGCCGCTGCCGCTTCTGCCGGGAAGCCAGGTACGGCCAGTGCCGGGGTGGCGGGGGCTGGATCCTCGGCCACCTGATCGACGGCACCCAGGCCGAGTACGTCCGCGTCCCGTACGCCGACCTGTCCGTGCACGCGCTGCCCAGTGCGGTCGAGAGCAAGGACGCCGTCCTGCTGGCGGACATCTTCCCGACCTCCTACGAGGTGGGCGTCCTGAACGGCCACGTGCGGCCGGGCGACACCGTCGCCGTCGTAGGGGCCGGTCCCATCGGCCTCGCGGCTATCGCCACCGCCCGCCTGTTCGCGCCCGAGCGGATCGTCGCCGTCGACCTCGCCGCATCCCGGCTTAAGGCCGCGAAACAGCTCGGTGCGGACGCCGTGGCCTACGCCGCCGAGGGCCCCGAGCAGCTGGTCGCCGATCTCACCGACGGGCTCGGCGCGGACGTGGTCATCGAGGCGGTCGGTGTCCCGGAGAGCTTCGAGATGTGCACCCGCATGGTCCGGCCCGGCGGCCACGTGGCCAACGTCGGTGTCCACGGCAGGCCCGCCACGCTGCACCTCGAAGACCTGTGGATCAAGAACGTGACCATCACCACCGGACTGGTGGACACCCACTCGACCCCCACCCTGCTGCGCATGGCCGCCGCCGGCCGCCTGCCCACCGCGCAGCTGGTCACCCACACCTTCCCGCTGGAGCACATGGAGGAGGCGTACGACGTCTTTGCCCGGGCCGCCGACACCGGCGCCCTCAAGGTGGTGCTCGGCGGGCGGCCACACGACGAGGTCGCCGTCCCGGCGGCCTGACGAGAGGAGGTTACGGACCGTGGCCGAACAGACACGTTCGAACGCGAAACGGAGCGTCGGCCGGCGAACCAGGTGTACAGCGCGCCGCGGGCCGGAGGTCGGCGTGGACAGTGGGTGCCCATCGAACCGTATGCCGTGACCGGACGACGCGTCGCGGTCTGAACAAGGCCTCTCTCGGGAAGGCGGGGGCCGATGGTCCCTGGCCCGGGGCATCCGCGCCGCTCGACGATGGACAGTGCCATTCCGCGATGTCAGGTGAGAGACGAGAAGTCAGATGGACGCCAACGACGGATTCCGCGAACTCGACCGGATGGAGTGCCTGCGTCTGCTGGCCGAAAGGCCTGTGGGGCGCATCGTTTACACGCGGCGGGCGCTCCCCGCAGTTCTGCCGGTCAACTTCCGTCTGGACTCCGACGGCGCGGTGCTGGTGCGCGCCTCGGCCTCCTCCGAACTCGTGACGGCGGTCGACGGAGCGGTCGTAGCCTTCGAGGCCGACGAGGTCGACGCCGCCGCTCACTCCGGCTGGAGCGTCGTGGTCACGGGAACGGCCACGCTCGTGACCGACCCCGCCGAGCACGCACGGCTGCTGCGGATCGGGCCCAGTTCCTGGGTGCCGGCGCCGCGGGAGGTCTTCGTGCGCATCGACCCCCAGCTGGTCACCGGACGCGAACTCGTCGGCGGTCGCACCCTGTACGGAGTGCACCTGCCCCCCTCCTGAACTCCGGTCCCTGTCCTTCGCGAGGTCCGAACGGCCCCTGGAAAAGGGGCCGTTCGGCGTCTCCGCGGGTTCTCCCGACCGCTGCCCGGGGTGGTTGTGGGAACACGAGGCCTGGGCGCGTTGACCGGCCCGGCGTTCGGTTCCGTGAGTCTGCGGCCGGCCGCGCTCGGGCAAGGACCGCTCCTCGTCGTGCGAGGGGACCACGCGTGCGACGACGGCAAGGACGTGTTGCTCGGCCTCGCGGACGACAGGGACGGGCAGGCGGTCCCGGCGTCACGGTGGAGACACACACGGGCTGCGCCGCTCCCTCGGGTGGACTTCTGGCAGCGACGCAGAGGCCGCCGTGGTCGTCATCGGCGCCCACCGTCGGACGAGCGTGCCCGGCCCGCGCCTGGGGCCGGTCGCCCACACGCTGTTGCACCAGGCGCACTGCCCGGTGATCGTCGTGCCACACGGATGACCGGTTCTCCGCCACGTCATGACGCACGTCGTCGGAGGCCGACAGGTTTCCGCGTCGTCGAGTCGCCACGCCGTTCCCACAGGCGCCGTCGGTCTGCACCGGGGCCGGACGGCCCCTCGCGCCGCCGGTGCCTATCGACGGTGCATGGTCTCCAACGCCGCGGCCAGGACGTGAGGGTCGTGGTGGCCCTTGTAGACCTCCGGCGGGTGCTTGTCCAGCTTCAGGAGTTGCGCCACGGCCGCCCAGGCAGTGCGCACGGAGTACTCGACGGTGAAGACGACGTCGTCGGGCACCTCCGCGAACTGTCCGATGAAGGCGAGGTTGACCGACCCCTCCGGGACCACCCGAGGCCGGTCCTCGCGACGGCGGGCCAGGAACTGGCTGGTGATGTACGGCATCACGCACGGCACGACGGTGGAGGCCGCCAGGATCCGCGCCGCGGTCGGCTCGTCGAACGGGAGGTGGTGCAGGACCTCTTCGAGGATCTCCCGGCCGGTGCACATGGTCATCGGTTTGGGTGTGTGGTCGCCGGCACGGGCGGGGAACAGGCCGTAGCCCCACCAGACCCCGACGTCCTCCGGCTGGTCGCGGTAGACGGGCTGGCGGTTGGCGACGATGGTGAGCAGCCAGTTGGATCCGGTGAAGGTCATCAGTCCGCCCTTGCCGGTCGGACGGCCACTGAAGTCCTCGAGTGCCTTGAGGAAGGCGGGGTCCTTGGTGGTGACGGTGAACGACTCCCAGAGGGACTCCTTGACGTGCTTGTCGAAGACGGCCGGATTGCCGAAGTTCTCGCGTCCGCGGGCCAGCCGGTGCCACAGCAGCCAGGCGTCGGAGCGTTGTGGGGCGGGCCGGGGAGCGGAGGTGTGGGTGCCGAGGCTGGACGCGTCGGTCATGGAGCCGTTGGTGACGAGGACCAGATCCTCGGGCGTCACGGTCACCTTCTCGTCGCGGCCGTTCCGGCTCAGATGGATGGTCTCGACCGTGCCGCTTCCGACCCCCGGGGTGAAGCCGAGGTCGGTGACGCGGCAGCCGGTGTGCACGGTGACGCCGCGCTCGTGGAGCCAGGCGGTCAGCGGCCGGACGATGGAGTCGTACTGGTTGTAGCGGGTCCGGTGGATGCCCGACATGGACGCGAACTCGGGGAAGAGGTGGATGAAGCGCCTCAGGTAGCGGCGGAACTCGATCGCGCTGTGCCAGGGCTGGAAGGCGAACGTGGTGCACCACATGAACCAGAAGTTCGTGGTGAAGAAGTGCTCGCCGAAGCAGTCGGTGATCCGCTTGTCGTCGAGGTGCCCTTCGGGGGTGGCCAGACAGCGGACCAGCTCCAGCCGGTCGCGCTCGGAGAAGCCCATCGAGGTGGTGTCGACGATCTTGCCGTCCCCGTCGACGAGCCGGGCGATGTCGTCCCAGGCGAACTCCTCGTGCCCGGCCAGGATCTCCTCGGTCACGGAGACGGCGGGGTCGTCGAGGGTGGGGATGCCGGACAGCAGGTCGTACGTACAGCGGAACTCGGCCTCGAACATGCGGCCGCCGCGCATGGTGTAGCCGGCGTCCGGTGTGCCGCCCGCGTCCAGGCTGCCGCCGAGGGTCTGCTGTTCCTCGAAGAGGTGGATGTCGGATCCCTCGAAGCCGCCGTCGCGGATCAGGAACGTCGCCGCCGCCAGTGCGGCGATGCCGCCGCCCACCAGATATGCCTTTGCCATCACACAACTCCTCGTGCTCGCCGGTCTGTCGGGACACCGTGTGTTCCACGGTGTCCCGCGGTCATGGGGCCGGTCAGTGGGCCGGGCGGCCCTTGACGCGGATCCCGGCGGCCCGGTCGGTGGACCGCTGTGACCGACCGGGCCTGCTGCTGCCGCGGAATCACGCCGTCCGGGCGTCCTCGGCCGTGCCGTCTTTGCCCCGCCACGGCGGTGCCGTCGTGCGGTGTCCGTCGTCCCGGGACAGCGCCGCCTTGTCGGTCCGGCGGCGCAGCCTGTCCTGGAGCTGGTCGACGACCTCCGTGCCGGTCGCCTCCTTGGCGCCCGCGACCACCCGACGACCGCCTACGCGCAGGTCGGCCGTGGCCGACCAGGGGTGGACGGCGTGGTGGGCGCCCGCTCGCTCGATCCGCACCTCGCCCGTGACGGTGGGCATGCCCGGTCGGCCGACGACGGCGTCGATCTTCGTACGGGCGTAGGCCAGGGTGTCCTCGTCCACGGCGCCCTCGGAGCGCAGCCGGACCAGGGGGGTCTCCTGGGCGTGGTCGTTGGTCATACCGGGTCCTTCCTTCGAGGTCTCGGTGGTTTCGGTGTGGTTCAGGCCGCGGAGCCGGGCAGCCACAGATCGGGTCCGAAGACCTCGTAGCGGATGCGCCGCGCGGGAACCCCCGCGCCGAGCAACTGAGCGCGTACCTCTCGCATGAAGGGCAGCGGGCCGCACAGGAACACCGTCGCGGCGTCGGGGAGTCGCGTCCCGCTCACGTTCATCGGGCCGGTGCGTCCGTCGGGTTCCTCCGGTCCGGGCCGCTCGTACCAGAAGACGGCCCGGGCGCAGGGCAGTCGCCCGACGAAGTGCCGCGTCTCGGCGCGCAGGGCGTGGTCGGCGGGGGAGCGGTCGGTGTGCAGGACCAGTACCGGCCGGATCGAGCGGAGGGCGGCGAGGTGGGCCAGGATGCCCGCCATGGGCGTGCAGCCGATGCCGGCCGAGATCAGCACGACGGGGGTGGTGGCGTCCACCGGGTCGTCGAGGAAGACGTCCCCGAACGGCGCGGACAGCAGCAGTTCGTCCCCTTCACGGACGGTGTCGTGCAGCAGGTTGGAGACCTCCCCGTCCGGTGCGCCCGGGTTGCCCTTGACCCGCTTCACGGTGATCCGCCGCAGCTCTCCGCCCGGAGCCGAGGACAGGCTGTACTGGCGCAGTTGGTGCACCCCGTCGGCCATGCCCACGCGGACGCTCACATACTGGCCCGCCCGTGCCCGCGGCGCCGGTTCGCCGTCTGCCGGGCGGAGCAGGAAGGAGACCACGTCGGGTGTCTCGGTACGGCGTTCCACGACCGTCCAGGGCCGCCAGGTCCCGCCGGGCTGGACTCCCGCGTCCTGGTAGAGGAGGGCCTCCCGGCTGATCAGGGCGCCGGCCATCAGCCAGTAGACCTCGTCCCAGGCGGCGGCCACCTCCGGGGTGACCGCGTCGCCCAGGACCTCGGCGATCGCGCCGAACAGATACTTGTGCACGATCGTGTACTGGTCGTCCGTGACGCCGACGGCGGCGTGCTTGTGGGCGATCCGGGACAGCAGCGCGTCCGGCCGCGCTTCGGGATTCTCCAGCAGCGCGGACGCGAAGCCGGCGATCGATCCGGCGAGGGCGCGGCGTTGGGCTCCGCTGGCCTGGTTGCCGCGGTTGAACATCCCGTCGAGCAGCTCCGGGCGGTCGTGGAACATCGTGGCGTAGAAGCGGGTGGTGATCTCGTCGAGCGCTTCGGCCACGGCGGGCAGGGTGGCTCGTACGAGGGCGGTGGATTCTGCGGACAGCATGAACTCTCCTGGGACGAGCGGGAGTTGAGGGAGGATCGGAACGGCGGACTCGGTCAGTTCGTGTCGGCAGGCACGGAGCCGTCGGCCTCCGTGCCACGGCCGTAGTAGGCCGTCCGCATCAGCTCACGCATGTCGTCGAGCATGGGCATCCGCGGGTTGGCCGGCGCGCACTGGTCCTCGAAGGCGTTGAGGGCCTGCTGGGGCAGGGCGTCGAGGAAGGCGTGCTCGTCGACGCCGAGCGCCTGGAACGTCGGCTCGATGCCGACGGAGTCCCGGAGCCGCTCCACAGCCGCCGCGAGGGACTCGACGCCCTCGGCCGGGGTGGCGGCGGGCAGGCCGAGGGTGCGGGCGATGTCCTGGAAGCGTTCGGGGGCCCGGTAGTTCTCGTACTTGGGCCAGCCGGTGAGTTTCGCGGGGACGGTGCCGTTGTAGCGGATGACGTGGGGGAGTAGGACGGCGTTGGTGCGGCCGTGCGCGATGTGGAAGGTGGCGCCGAGGGTGTGGGACATGGCGTGGACGATGCCGAGGAAGGCGTTGCCGAAGGCCATGCCCGCGATGGTGCCGGCGTTGTGCATCTTCTCGCGGGCCCGCTCGCTCGCCGCGCGGTCGTTGACCGCCGCCTCGATGTTCTCGAAGATCATGCGGATCGCGTGCAGTGCGAGGCCGTCGGTGAAGTCGTTGGCGTAGACCGACACGTACGCCTCGATGGCGTGGGTCAGGGCGTCGAAGCCGCTGTCGGCGGCCAGCGCGCGGGGCAGCGCGGTGGTGAGCAGCGGGTCGACGATGGCCACGCTCGGGGTGAGCGCGTAATCGGCCAGCGGGTACTTCTTGCCGGTCGCGGGATCGGAGATGACGGCGAAGGGGGTCACCTCGGCACCGGTGCCCGAGGTCGTGGGGATGCACACGAGCCGGGCGAGCTTGCCGAGGACCGGGAAGCGGAAGGCCCGCTTGCGGATGTCGGAGAACTTGTGCCGCATGTCGGCGAAGTCGACGTCTTTGCCCTCGGCCTGCTGCTCGTACAGCAGCCACATCACCTTGGCCGCGTCCATGGGCGAGCCGCCGCCGAGAGCGATGATGGTGTCGGGGCGGAAGTCGCCCATGAGGCGGGCGCCGCGCCGGACGGAGTCGATGCTGGGCTCCGGCTCGACGTTGTCGATGACCTGGACGGTCACCGGCTCGTGCCGTCGCCGCAGCACGCGCTCGACCCGGTCGACGAGCCCGAGGCGGGTCATCGTGGCGTCGGTGACGATCGTGACGCGGTGGACGTCCGGCATCGAGGCGAGGTAGCGGATGGACTGGGGCTCGAAGTAGATCTTCGGCGGGACCTTGAACCACTGGAGGTTGTTGCGCCGCACCGAGACCCGTTTGACGTTCAGCAGTTGGGCGGCGGAGACGTTGTTGGACACCGAGGTGCTGCCCCAGGAGCCGCAGCCCAGGGTGAGCGACGGCAGCAGGCTGTTGTAGATGCCGCCGATGGCGCCCTGCGAGGAGGGTGCGTTGACGATGATGCGTACGGTCTTCATCCGGCGGCCGTAGGCCTCGGCGAGTTCGAGATCGCCGGTGTGGATCACGGCACTGTGGCCCTGGCCGTGGAAGGCGACCATGTCGGCGGCCAGGCCGAAGCCCTGCCGCTCGGATTCGGCGCGCAGCACGGCGAGCACGGGACACAGCTTCTCGCGGGTCAGGGGCTCGTCGGGGCCGACCCGGTCGGCCTCGACCAGGATGAGCGAGGTGTCCGCGGGAACGGTGAAGCCGGCCTGCCCGGCGATCCACGCCGGGCTCTGCCCGACCGCCGCGGAGTTGACCTTGGGCTCGCAGCCCGCGCCCGCGGCGTCCGCCCTGCTCGCGGGGAACAGGAAGGTCTCCAGCTTCGCCTTCTCCTCGGCGGTGGCCAAGTGGGCGTGCAGGGTGCGGAATTCGGCGAGGACCGCGTCGTAGACCTCCGAGTCGAGGATCACGGCCTGTTCGGAGGCGCAGATCATGCCGTTGTCGAACGACTTGGACAGCACCAGGTCGTTGACGGCCCGGCGCACGTCCGCGCTGCGGTGCACGTAGGCGGGAACGTTGCCAGCGCCCACACCGAGGGCGGGCTTGCCGGCCGAGTAGGCGGCCCTGACCATGGCGTTGCCGCCGGTGGCGAGGATGAGGGAGACGCCCGGGTGCCTCATCAGGGCGCCGGTCGCCTCGACGGACGGGGTCTCGATCCACTGCACACAGTGCTCCGGCGCACCCGCGGCGACCGCCGCGTCCCGCACGACACGGGCCGCCTCCGTGCTGCACTTCTGGGCGGAGGGGTGGAAGGCGAACACGACGGGGTTGCGGGTCTTCAGCGCCATCAGCGCCTTGAAGATCGTGGTGGACGTCGGGTTGGTGACGGGCGTGACCGCGCACACCACGCCGACGGGCTCGGCCACCTCGGTCATGTCGTCGATGTCGTCGCGGGCGATGACGCCGACGGTCTTCATCGGGCCCATGCTGTGCGTGACGTACTCGCAGGCGAACATGTTCTTGGCGGCCTTGTCCTCGAAGACGCCGCGCCCGGTCTCCTCCACCGTGAGCCGGGCCAGCGAAGTGTGCTGGTCCAGGGCGGCGACCGAGGCCTTCTTCACGATGTGGTCGACCTGCTCCTGATCGAGCGCCTCGTAGTCGGCGAGTGCCTTGAGCCCGTTCGTCACCAGGCGGTCCACCGCGACGGCGATGTCGGACGGTGCGCCGAGGGGGTCGGTGGTCGCGGTGCGGTCGTCGTGGCGGGTCATGGGGGCGAGCCTCCGTCGTCGAACGGCGCCGCACGGACGGCGGCGAGAGGGAGGGAGCGGTACCGCGGGACGGGGGCGGTACCGCTTCCACCAGCAGCGTCTCCCGTCAGCGGGGTCCCAGAGCAGGTCCCGTTGGTCCCTTCAGCGGGCCGAACGGCCCCGAAGTCCCGCGGAGATCCAGCCTGTTGACGACGCCGACCACGCCGTCGACCCGGTACGTCAGCCGGATCGCGAGAGCGAGATCCCCGCCGTTCTCCAGGGGCCCGTGCAGCGTGACCATGCCGTCCCGGACCGACACGTCCACCTCGCGGGCGGGCCGGCCCAGGGCGTGCGGCAGTACGTCGTCGCGGACCTCCCGGCGGATCTCGTCGTCGGTCCGAAGGAACACCCGCAGCAGATCGCGCCGGGTGGCGATGCCGATCAACCGGTCCTCCTCGTCCACCACCGGCAGCCGCTCGACACCGTGCCGCTCCATCACCCGCGCCGCGTCCGCGATGCGCTGTTCCGGATGGACGGTGACAGCGGGAGTCGACATCAGCTCCCGCGCCGTGACGGGACGGCGGTCCGGTGCCCCGGCCGCCTGATGGCGAATCAGGTCGGTCCCGGAGATCACTCCGACGACCTTGTCGTCTGCGTCCACGACGGGCAGTCCGCTGATGCGGTGCCGGTCCAGCAGCCGTACGACGTCCTTGAACGGCGTCTCCCGGTGGGCCTGGACGACCTCATGGGTCATCACCTCGCCGACGATGCGGGCCATGCGACCCACCTCCTTCTCATCTGCTGTCGCTCGTCCCGGTGTCCGGGAGTGCCGCACGTCCGGCCTCCAGGCGTGCGACGGGCACGCGGAACGGGGAGCAGGAGACGTAGTCCAATCCGGCCGTGTGGAAGAAGTGGACGGAGTCGGGGTCCCCGCCGTGCTCGCCGCAGACGCCGATCTTCAGGCCGGGGCGTGTGGCACGGCCCTCGTCGACGGCGATGCGGACGAGCCGGCCCACTCCGTCGCGGTCGAGGGTCTCGAACGGCGAGGTGGCGAAGATGCCCTTGTCGAGGTAGGCGGAGAAGAAGGCCGCCTCGACGTCGTCGCGGGAGAAGCCCCAGGTGGTCTGGGTGAGGTCGTTGGTGCCGAAGGAGAAGAACTCCGCCTCCTCGGCGATCCGGCCGGCCGTGAGCGCGGCCCGGGGCAGCTCGATCATGGTGCCGACCGGGCAGCGCACGGTGACGCCGGACTCCTCGGAGACCTCGGCGAGGACGCGTTCCACCTCGGCCCGCTCGATGCGCAGTTCCTCGACGGCGCCCACCAGCGGCACCATGATCTCCGCCCTGGGGCGACCCCCGGCCCGCGTGCGTTCGGCGACCGCCTCGGCGACCGCCCGCACCTGCATGGCGACCAGCCCCGGTACCACCAGGCCCAGCCGCACGCCACGCAGGCCGAGCATCGGGTTCTCCTCGTGCATGCGGTTGACCGCGTCGAGCAGCTCGGTGTCGTGCGGATCGGGCACCTCGCCCCTGCCCTCGGCGGCGGCGATACGCACGGCGAGGTCGGTGCGGTCGGGGAGGAACTCGTGCAGGGGCGGGTCGATGAGCCGGATGGTGACCGGCAGACCGTCCATCGCCTCCAGGATGCCGGTGAAGTCCTGCCGCTGGAGCGGCAGCAGCGCGCCCAGTGCCTTCTCACGCTCGGACTCGTCGCGGGCCAGGATCATCGCCTCGACCAGCTTGCGGCGCTCGCCGAGGAACATGTGCTCGGTGCGGCACAGTCCCACGCCCTGCGCGCCGAACCGCCGGGCGCGCGCGGCGTCCTCGGGGGTGTCGGCGTTCGCCCGCACCTCCAACCGTCGGGCCCCGTCGGCCCGTTCCATGGCGCGGGCCACGGCCGCGACCAGCCCGGGGGCCTGCTCTCCGGTCTCGAACCAGCGCATCACCGCGGAGTCGACGAGCGGCGCGGCGCCGAGGTAAACGGTGCCCTCGGAGCCGTCGACGGAGATGACGGTGCCCTCCTCGACGACGGTGTCCCCCACGCTGAAGCGACGTGCCGCGGCGTCGACGGTGAGTTCCTCGGCACCGCACACGCAGACCGTGCCCATTCCCCGGGCGACCACGGCCGCGTGACTGGTCTTGCCGCCGCGGCTGGTCAGAACAGCCTGGGCGGCGATCATGCCCGGCAGGTCGTCGGGGGTCGTCTCCTGGCGGACGAGGACGACCTTCTCGCCCACGGCGGCCCGGCGGACCGCCTCGGCCGAGTCGAACACCGCCGCGCCCACGGCCGCGCCCGGCGAGGCCGGCAGACCGTGCGCGAGCGCCTCGCCGACGGCCGAGGTGTCGAACCGGGGGAACATCAGCCGGGCCAGGCCGTGCCCGTCGACCCGGGCCAGGCCCTCGTCGGGCGTGATCAGGCCCTCGTCGGCCAGCTCCGCGGCGATGGCGAACGCGGCCTCGGCGGTGCGCTTGCCGACCCGGGTCTGCAGCATCCACAGCCGACCGCGCTCGATGGTGAACTCGATGTCGCACAGATCCCGGTAATGCGTCTCCAACGTCCGCATGTGCGAACGCAGTTGTTCGTACGAAGCCGGGTCCAGCTCCTCCAGGGCGGTCAGCGGGACGGTGTTGCGGATGCCCGCGACGACGTCCTCGCCCTGCGCGTTCGCCAGGTAGTCGCCGTACAGGCCGGGACGTCCCGTGGCCGGGTCCCGGGTGAAGGCGACCCCGCTGCCGGAGTCGGCGCCGAGGTTGCCGAAGACCATGGTCTGCACGTTCACCGCGGTGCCCAGGTCGTCCGGGATGTGTTCCCGGCGCCGGTAGACCCGGGCGCGCTCGCCCCGCCAGGACTCGAACACGCCGAGCACCGCGCGGCGCAGCTGCTCGGCCGGAGACTGCGGGAAGTCCTCGCCGGTCTCCCGCCGGATCAGGTCCTTGTACGTCGCCACGAGCCCGGCCAGGTCCGCCGCGCCGAGGCCGAGGTCGTTCACCGCGCCCCGCGTCCGCTTGAGGCCGGTCAGGGCGCTTTCGAACAGCGAGCCGTCGACGCCCATGACCGTGCTGCCGAACATCTGTACGAGACGACGGTACGAGTCCCAGGCAAAGCGGTCGTTTCCGGAGACCTTGGCCAGGCCGAGCACGGATTCGTCGGTCAGGCCGATGTCGAGGATCGTCTCCATCATGCCGGGCATGGAGAACCGGGCTCCGGAGCGGACCGACAGCAGCAGCGGGTCGTCGGGCTGACCGAGCCGCCGCCCCGCGAACCGCTCCAGGGCGGTCAGGTGCTCGGAGATCTCGCCGGCCAGGGCGTCCGGCTCGTTGCCGGTTGCCAGGAAGGCCCGGCAGGCCTCGGTGGTCACCGTGAAGCCCGGCGGGACGGGCAGGCCCAACCGAGTCATCTCGGCCAGGTTCGCGCCCTTGCCGCCGAGCAGGGCGGCCAGGTCACGACCACCTTCCGCGAAGTCGTACACGTAACGGACCATGACGCCGGTCTCCTCCGATGGGCTTCGGGCTGGCTACCTCTCCAGCGTCCGACCGCCGGGAGCGGAAAGGGCAGGTGCTGTCCGTCCCCACCAGGGGGCCGGTCGGCCCAGGCGGAACCATCCCGCGGTCTGCTGAACCGGATGCGTCGAACGAGCCGCCGGCACTCGGCCCGATTCGCTTCCCCGGCCGTCGGCCGACCACTACCGTGATACATGATCGGACCGCTGGGTGTCCGCGCCCGGAGGGGACCTGGAGGAGTACCGGTGGGAAGCCCCGAGGACGCTCGCGTACGGCTGCCTCAGCTGCGGCTGGACGAGCTGCTGGAGGAGTTGCAGGCGCGGCTGGACGCGGCCCGGGGCACCCGAGACCGGGTGCACAGCCTGCTGGAGGCGGTGCTGTCGGTCGGCCGGGAACTGGAGCTGGAACAGGCCCTGCACAGCATCGTGGAGGCCGCCGCGGTGCTGGTCGACGCGGAGTACGCGGCGCTGGGTGTGATCGGTCCGGACGGCAAACGGCTGTCGGCCTTCCACACCGTGGGCGTCAGCGAGGAGCAGATTGCCCGGATCGGCCCCTATCCGGAGGGCCACGGCATCCTGGGGGAGCTGATCAACCACCCCGAGCCGCTGCGGCTGGCGAAGATCTCCGAGCACCCGGCCTCTTACGGCTTCCCGGCGCACCACCCGCCGATGAACACCTTCCTCGGCGTCCCGATCCGGGTGCGGGACCAGGTCTTCGGCAACCTGTACCTGACCGAGAAGCGGGACGGCGCGCAGTTCGACGAGGAGGACGTCTCGGTCACCCTGACGCTGGCCGTGGCGGCCGGAGTCGCGATCGACAACGCCCGTCTCTACGAGGAGTCCCGGCTGCGGGAACGCTGGCTGCGGGCGAACGCGGAGATCACCCACAGCCTGATGGCCGGCGGGGAGCGCGCCGAGGTGCTCGCTCTCATCGCCGAGCGGGCCGGCGAGATCACCGGATCCGCTCTGACGGCGGTGGCGCTGCCGATGGAGGACACCGGGACGCTCGCCGTGGAGATCGCCGTGGGCATGGACGCCGAGGCGCACCGCGGCCTCGTCCTGCCGATGGACAGCAGCCTGATGGGGCTGGCCTTCTCCGCCGCCGCCCCGGTCTCCAGCGCGGACGTCGGTCAGGACGAACGGATCTCCCTGGAGCCTTCCCGGTTCGACGGACTCGGTCCCGCCGTGGCCGTGCCCATCGGCACAGGCGAGACGGGTCCGCGAGGCGTGCTCCTGCTCGCGCGCAAGACCGGCCGGCCGGTGTTCTCGGCGACGGAGACCGAGACCCTGCAGGGCTTCGCCGCGCAGGCCGCCCTCGCGATGGAGCTGGCGGAACGCCGCCAGGACGCCGAGCAGGTCGCGCTGCTCCAGGACCGCGACCGGATCGCGCGGGACCTGCACGACCTCGCGATCCAACGGCTCTTCGCCACCGGCATGACCCTGCAGAGCGCGGGCCGCTTCATCGAGCACGAGGAGGCCGCCGAGCGCGTGGTGCGCGCGGTCGACGACCTCGACGAGACCATCAAGATCATCAGGTCGACGATCTTCGGCCTGCGCACCCGCGAGGGAGCCGGAGAGGCCGGCCTGCGGGCGCGGGCCGTACGGGTGGTGGGGGAAGCGGCACCGGTTCTGGGCTTCGCCCCCAGCGTGCGCATGGAAGGGCTGCTGGACACCGACGTCCCGAAGGAGATCGCCGACCACGTGGTGGCGGTGCTCTCCGAGGCCCTGACCAACGTCGCCCGCCACGCGCGCGCGGACCGTGCCGACGTGCTCCTGGCCACGGACGGGTGGGAGATACGGCTGTCGGTCACGGACAACGGAGTGGGCATCCCGGAGGGCGGCCGCCGTAGCGGGCTGCGCAACATGGCCGAACGTGCCGAGCAGTTCGGCGGCCGACTGGAACTGGGGAAGCCCGAGAGCGGCGGCACCATCCTGGTGTGGCGGGTGCCGACGCAGAAGCGGTAGGGCCCCGGCGGGTATCGGCGGCCGCGGAGTCAAGCGCCGACCGGAGTGGGTCGCGGCAGCCTTCGCCCCGGCTCCCGCCCGGCCGGACACCGCCACCGCACGACAGGGCGGGAAGGACGCCACCCGCTTCTCGCGGATCCTGATCGCGCGGTGCGCGGCCCCTGCGACCGCTTCCCCGCGCCCTGGCCGGGTCCTTCCCGCCACTCCCAGCACACCACCTGGACCGTACGCGGCACCAGGGCCGATCGGCCCTGATGCCCAGGGCGGCCACCGCGTCTCGTCCTCCCGGGCCGCCCAGGGCCCGTACGGCCCCGCGCGCAAGGGCCGTTCCGCGCCCAGGGCCGGGCCCCTCGGCTCATGCGCTGCGGCCGGTGGCGGAGTTGGCTGGCAGCAAGGAGAACGACACCGACCAGGGAGGGCGAGCACAGTGGGCACCAGTCTCACACCGGAGTTCTGGGAGCGGTTTGCGGTACTGCTCGTGCTGGGAGCGGGTCTGACGTGTGTCCTCGCGGCCGTGTTCGACGATCTCGCCGTCCGGCTGCTGCGTCGTCGGGGACACAGGACGTCGCCGGCGGCGCCGATGCCGGACCGGCACGATCACCGTGTGTCGGTGCACTCCTGACGGTCGGGCCGATCGGCTCCCGTCGGGGACCTGTGGACCCTCGTGCCGCACACGAGGGATTCGGAGACTGAGGTGCATCCCTGAAGGAGGTCCGCCCATGCTCGCCATCACCGTCGGCCTCGACGGCTCATCCGAAAGCCTTGCCGCCGCAGACTGGGCCGCTCGTGAAGCGGTACAGAGAGATGTCCCTCTGCGTCTCCTGCACGCCGGGGACCCCGCGGGGGCGCTGTACACACCCTTCATGGGCGCCCCGGCCCCAGGTGTGATCGACGCACAGCGCGACTGGACGGCCCGTCTGCTGCGCGGGGCGGAGTCCCGGCTCACGGAACGCCACCCCGGTCTGCGCCTCACCGTCCAGGAGACCGGTGAGCGGGCTGTCCCGGCCCTGCTGACCGCCGGGAAGGACAGCGAACTGCTCGTCCTGGGATCCCGTCGGCTCGGCACGGTGGCGGGGTTCCTGGTCGGCTCCGTCGCCCTCGCCGTGGTGGCGCGCACGGAGCGTCCCGTCGTCCTCGTGCGGGCCGGCGAGCGCGCCGAGGACGAGCATGTGCCGGACGCCACCGGCACCGGGACGGTCACCACTGCGTACCGTGACGTCGTGGTCGGTCTGGATCTGGACAGCCCCGCCGACGCCGTCGTCGAGTTCGCGTTCGAGTCCGCCCGGCGGCGCGCGGCCGGCTTGCGGGTGGTCCACGGCTGGAACCCCGCGGCCGTCTACGGCTACGGCGCGGCCCTGGACGCGGGGCTGGGCGCGGACCTGGCGGAGGAGGCACGGAAGGGACTCAGCGACGCCCTGCGGCCCTGGAGGGACAAGTTCCCCGGGGTGGAGGTGCGGGAGCAGTCCGTCATCGGCGGCGCCGGCCGTCATCTCGTCCACGCCTCGCGGGACGCGGCGCTGGTCGTCGTCGGGCGGAAGAGGCGCCAGGCGCCGGTCGGCGGGCGCATCGGCCCGGTGACGCACGCGGTGCTACAGCACGCTTCGGCGCCGGTGGCGGTGGTTCCGCACGACTGACAGCACCGACGGCCACGGCCGACCGGGCCCATCAGGGGCCCGGTCGGCCCACGCACCCGGTGACTCCTGTTACGTACGGCGTGATGGAGCGGCTGACGGGCTTCCCGCCACTGCCCGAACTGTTCGGCTGGGCCGAGGGAGGATCCCCCGGGATGCACACGGCTCCGGGGCTGCACGGCATCCGCGTCGAGGAGGATCTGAAGGACGGGTTCCACGTCCTGCGCGCCGAACTCCCCGGCGTCGACCCGGACAAGGACGCTGAGGTCACCGTGGAGGGCAACGTTCTGACGCTGCGGGCCGAACGCGGCGAGGAGACGACCGAGAAGGACCGCACGGAGTTCCGGCACGGCGCCTTCACCCGTGCACGTCGGGCCGCATCAGGTGTGCGCGGCCGGTGGATCGGCGGATCACCGGCCGCGCACACTGCTGGTCGGGCCCGCGCGTCATCCGGCGCCGATCGGGCCGGCGAGACGGCAGCGGACGTCGACGACTCCTTCGACCGCCCGCGCCAGACGCTCGGCCACCGGGATCAGCTCCGCGCCGTCCACCCATCCCGTGAGGGTCACGACGCCCTCGGAGACCTCGACCCGGATGTGGTCGGCGGGCAGCGGGAACAGGCGGTCGACGACCTCGTGACGTACTTGCTCGGTCAGGTCCTCGTCGTCCCGGAGGAACACCTTGAGCAGATCCGAGCGGCTGACAATGCCCTCGAGCCTGCCCTCGACGTCGATGACGGGCAGCCGCTTGACCTTGCGCCCGGCCATGATGCGTGCCGCCTCGGGCAGCGTGGTGGTTTCGTGCACGGTGACCGCCGGGCTGCTCATCAGCTGCTCGGCGGTCAGCGCACCGGCCTTCGCCAGATCGGCCGGGCGCTGTCGCTGGGTGACCAGGTCCGGAAGATCGTCCCGGAACTCCTCCTTGGGCAGAAGGTCGGCTTCCGAGACGACCCCGATGACGCGGCCCTCGCCTTCGAGAACGGGCAGCGCGCCGACCTTCCACCGCTCCATGATCCGGACGATGTCCTTGAACGGCGTGTCGCGGCCGACGGCGACGACGGCACGTGTCATCACGTCGCTCACGACGTGCGGGTGGGTCTGCATGATCTGATCTCCCTCCTTGAGGTGGTCAGGAGGCGCGCACGCCCACGGCGACGGTCAGTTCCGGTACGCACGGTGGTGCAGGCGCCCAGCACGGTGGCGACGATGAGAAGGAGGGGAATCATGGCCGTTGTCCCTTCTTCCGCGCACCCCGTTCAGAGCTTGCGCAGCCAGTCGTCGGCGACGCCGTGCACGGCGAGGCCGGTGGGCTGCGGGGGCTTGTCGTCGATGCGGTAGGAGAGGTGGTCGACGACGTCCACGACGCCGTCCAGCCGCCGCGTCATACCGACCGCGATCGGGATCTCGCTGCGCCGTTCCAGTTGGCCGGTCAGCGTGACCACACCGTTCTCCACGGCTGCCTCGACGGTGAACGGGGCCAGCCAGAGCGTGTTGAGGAAGACCTCCTGCCGAACGTCCCGCTGAATCTCGTCGTCGGTGCGCAGGAAGACCTGGAGCAGGTCCCGGCGCGTGACGATGCCGACGAGTGTGCCCTGCTCGTCCACCACGGGCAGCCGCTCGATGCGATGCTCCGTCATGAGCCGGGCGGCCTCGGCGACCGTGGCGTCGACGTGCACGGTGACGGCGGGCTTCGACATCACCCCGCCGGCCGTCCTGGCACGGCTCTTGGCTGCGGCGTGCCGGGCACGGGCGCCGAACAGACGCCGACAGCGTGCCAGGACGCCGTCGGACTCCGGTCCCCGAACCTGACGCAGCACGAGGTCGGTCTCGGAGATCACACCGATGACCTTGCGGTCCTCGTCGATCACCGGGAGTCCGCTGACGCGGTGCTCCTCGAGCAGACGCACCACTTCCTTGAACGGCGTGTCGTACCGCGCGGTGACGACGTCGCCGACCATGAGGGCGCCTGTCCTCGTCGGCTTCATGGCTGGGCCTCGCTTTCGTGGGTGGCAGCGGTCGAGGACCCCCTTCGGGAGCCTCGACCTCAGCTTCCTGCCACCGGTGCGCGGCCCACATGGGCCGAATGTCCCCGCCAAGGGCCGATCCGCCCCCTCGTGTAGCCCGGCGGAGGGTGCGACCGTGAAATCGGACCCCTGTGCTGTATGGAAGGCGGTGGGGACGATGACGCTTTCCCTGGTCCTGGGCGTCGACGGCTCCGACGCGAGTCTGCCGGCGATCGACTGGGCGGTGGACGAGGCCGCACGGCATGGCCTCCCGTTGCGTCTGGTGCACGCCTCACGCTGGGGCCGTTACGAGCGAGCCGTTCCGTCCACGAGCCTCAGCCGTCCGTCCGAGCGTGTGCGCCTCGAGAACCTCGTGGCCTCCGCGGCCGAACGCGCGGAGCGGCGTCAGCCGGAGGTGAAGGTCACCACCGACATCGTCCCCGAGGACGCCGTGGAGGCACTCCTGCACGAGGGGGACAACGCGTTCGCCCTGGTGACCGGGGCGCGCGGGAACGGTGAGCTGAAGAGTCTGCTCCTCGGCTCCGTGAGCTTGGCCGTGGCGGCCCGCGCGCACTGCCCGGTGATCGTGGTCCGGGGTGACAAGGCGGGCCTGGCCGGCTCCCACGAGCGGATCCTGCTGGGCGCGGGCGAGCCCGTGACCGGCGCCGAGGCCGTACGTTTCGCCTTCCGCGAGGCCGAGGCACGTTGCTGCACCCTGGACGTCGTCCGTGCCTGGCGCTGCCCTGCCCTCGCGAGCGCCGACGACCCCGCGCTCGCGAACGAACCAATGCGCCGGCACGAGGAACGGGCCTCGGCCCTGCTCGACACGCTGCTGCGGGACGCCATGGCGGACCACCCCGGAGTCCGGGTGCGGCGGGTCACGGCGGAGGGACCGGCACACAGCGTCCTCGTGCGCCGCTCGGCAGCCGCCGACCTGGTGGTCGTCGGGGCCCGGCGCCGGCACGGCCGTCTCGGGCTCCAGTTGGGCCGGGTGAGCCACACCCTGCTCCACCACGCGGACTGCCCGGTGGCGGTCGTGCCGACGACGCTGTGAACGTTGTAGGTGCCCGCCCGTAGGGACGAAAAGAAAACCGATCGGTCTACAGTTGAGGAAACCGATCGGTTTCCCTCGGTGTTCTGTGGGGGCCCGGCTATCAGCGACGCACGGCTCACATGGATGGACACCGAAATGCAGCGCAACGAGTTCCCCGACGCGACATACACGAGCACATGGAGCAACGGCTACGGCGAGGTACGCTTCTTCACCCGGTCCGACGGCTCGCGATTGCGCTACTACACCGCGGGCGCCGGCCCCGCCCTCGTGCTGATGCACACCGTGCGCGGCCAGTTGGACTACTTCCAGCGCGTGATCCCGCAGCTGTGGGACCACTACACGGTCTACGCGGTGGACCTGCCCGGGATGGGATGGTCCGACATCGTTCCCGGCGCGCAGTACGAGGAGCCGCAACTGCGCGCCGCGGTCGTCGAGTTCGTCCGCGGACTGGACCTGCACGGCGTCACCCTGGCCGGTGAATCGCTCGGCGGCGCGCTGTCCCTGTCAGCATCCATCGACCTCAAGGACCGGGTCAGCCGGGTCGTGGCGTTCAACAGCTACGACTACCCCCAGGGAGGGGAGCGGGGGAACTGGATCGCCCGGATCATCATGAGCAGCGTGCGGATGCCCGTGCTCGGCCCCCTCTTCGCCCCCATCGAGCCGCGCCCCATCCTGCGGGCGGTGCTGCAGGGCGGCTACGTCGACAAGACCAGGCTGCCCGAGGACTTCATCACCGACCTGGCCAGAAGCGGCCGCCGCACCGGCTACGACAAGGTGGCCCGAGGGATCTTCCGCAGCCTCAAGGGATTCGACCGGGCCCGGGAGCGCTATCCGCGCGTGTCGGCGCCCGTCACCCTCGTCTACAGCGAGAACGACTGGTCCCGGCCCGCCGAGCGAGACCGGGTGGCCAACGCACTCGCGGACGTCCACCGCATCACCCTGCCCCGCACCGGCCACTTCTCCGCCCTGGAGCGCCCCGACGACATGGCACGGATCCTGCTGGAGGCGGCCTCGGGCTGACCCCTCAACGATCGCCGACACCACCGCCAACCCCGTTGAGGAAACGACATGACCCAGGCCTTCTTCCACGCCCTGGGCCCGCCGCAAGGGCCTGGCCCGGAAAGACGCTCTCAACCAGCTCGGTGCGACCGGCAAGCCCTCCCCCACTCTCGGCTGCGCTCGAGCGGGGGGACCCCCATCGCGTCGACGCCCCGACGGCGGACGTCCCGACGGTCCCGGGAGGGGCCGGACGGCCCCCTCAAGGGGACCGGGCAGCCTCTGCCACCGCACGGGCCGCGGGACGACGCTGGTAACGGATGACAGACCGAGCGTGGGAGGTGCCCGAGATGCTTCGACCCGTTGTCGCCGGAGTCGACGGATCCGCCGAAAGCCTGGCCGCCGCCGCATGGGCGGCTCGCGAGGCCGAGCGGCGGGGCAAGCCGCTTCACCTGGTGCACGCCTGGGACTGGCACCCCCGTCAGCAGGAGCGCGAGATCGCCGGTGCCGCCCAGCGGTATCTGGCCCGGCGCGCGCTGCGCCAGGCGGAGGAACGAGTCCGCGCCGAGTGCCCCGCCGTCCGCCTCTCCGACGAGCAGCTGGAGGGCCCGGCCACGCCCGCCCTGCTGAAGGCGGCGGACCAGGCCGATCTGATGGTTCTGGGCTCACGCGGGCTGAGCGGTTTCACGGGGTTCCTCGTGGGTTCCGTCGCGCTCGGCGTGGTCGCGAAGGCGACGCGTCCCGTGGTTCTCGTCCGGGCGGACGAGGAGGCGGCCGACGAACACGTGCCGGCAGATGACGGAAGCGCCTCGACGGACACCGCCTTCCAGGACGTCGTGCTCGCCGTCGACCTCGACGAGGCCTGCGACGAGGTCATCGAGTTCGCCTTCGAGGCCGCCCGGCTCCGGCACGCCCGGCTGCGGGCCGTGCACGCCTGGCACACGACCAGCCCCATCGGGCTCGGCCCCGGCGACATCGGACTGGTCGAGGAATCCTGGCAGGGCGAGGAGTGGCTGAGCTTCCTCAAGGCCGTCCTGCGGCCGTGGCGCGACAAGTACCCCGACGTCGCGGTCCTGGAGACGGTGGTGGACGACAAGCCGTCGACCGCGCTCGTGCGGGCCTCGACCGGAGCGGGTCTTCTCGTCGTCGGTCACCGCCTCGCCGAACGCCCCGTCGGCCCCCGCACCGGACCCGTCACCCACGCCGCGATCCACCACGTCGGCTGCCCCGTGGCCGTCGTCCCCCATCTCTGAGGAGGCGGACATGTCCGAGGAGGTGAGGGGCTTGACGAGGCCGGTCGTGGCCGGTCTGGACGGTTCGAAGGAAAGCCTCGCCGCAGCCGACTGGGCGGCAAGGGAGGCCCTTCGCCGCGGACTGACGCTCCGTCTGGTGCACGCTTGGGAGGGCCTGCCCGACGACGGCGCCGACGCCGGCCTGCCCGAGATCCGGGTACCGCAGTACCACGCGCGGCGTGTGCTGCGCGCGGCACGTGAACTGTTGAATGACCGATACCCCGGGCTCTGCATCGCCGCCGAGCAGGTGCACGGACAACCCCGTCCCGCGCTCCTCGCCGAGGCCAAGGACGCGGAGCTGCTGGACATCGGGAGCCAGGAGACGGGCGGTGTCGGCGGACCCTGTGACGACGTCCTGGACTTCGCGTTCCGCGAGGCCGAACTCCGGGGCTGCGCTGCGCGCCGTTTGCGCCTGGCCCGTGCCGTGGTCGTCCGCGAGAACCTCCACGAGGGCCGCGCCCCCCACGTCCTCGTACGCGCGGCGGGCGGGGCCGGACTGCTGGTGGTGGGTCGGCGGCGGCGTGCCGCGCTGGGCCTGCACACGGGTCCGGTGGCCCACGCGTTGCTCCACCACGTCCGCCGGCCGGTCGCGCTGGTACCGCACGACTGACGGTGGCCTCGAGTCCCGAACAAGGGTGGTCCCCATCATGTTCGACGTCCGCGCAGACCCCTGTCACGCATCCACGTACCTGGTCCGGGCCGCCGTCACCGCGCCGTCTCCGTACAACACACAGCCCTGGATCTTCGTCGCGGACGAGGACAGAGGCATCGAGGTGCACGCCGACAGCGCCCGGCGACTTCCTCTGGCCGACCCTTCCGGCCGGGAACTGGTCATCAGCTGCGGGGCTGCTCTCTTCAACATCCGGCTCGCCATGCGCCACCTGGGCTTCAACCCGGTCGTCGAGCGCTTTCCGCGCCCGGCGGACCCCGCGTTCGTGGCCCGGGTGGCGTGGGGCGCCTACCGGAGCCCTTCTCACGATGACCAACGGCTGTTCGACACACTGCGGCGCCGCCACACGGTGCGAGGGCCGTTCCTGGCCGAGCCCATCCCTGCGTCGCTGGCCGATGAGCTGCGCGAACACGCACGCCATGCGGGCGCCACGCTGGACTTCGTCGCCGACCGGACAGGCCGCCGGCAGCTGGCCGGGCTGGTCCGGATCGCCGAGGACGCGTACAGGTCCCGTCCGGAGTACGCGGCCGAGCAGAGGCGGTGGACCTGGTGGCCCGGCGAGCCGCGGTACGACGGAATCCCCGTCGACGCCCACGTGACGCACCCGGAAGTCGCGATCTTCCCCGCGCCTGCGCAGCGATGGCCCCCGCGCACCGGACCGGTCGCGATCCTCAGTACGGACCGTGACGACCCGGCGGCCTGGCTCCGGGCCGGTGAGGCCCTTCAGCGGGTCCTGCTCGAAGCGGCGGACCAGGGGGTCATGGCGGCCTTCCACACCCAGCCGCTGGCAGTGCCCGCCCTGAGGGTGCGGATCCGGCAGACACTCAGCGGTGGGGCCTTCCCACAGATGATCTTCCGTCTCGGATGTCCGCCGTATGTACGGCCGTTGCCCCGGCGCCCGGTCGCCGAAGTCCTCAGGGCAGCCGACTCCGGCCTCACCTGAGCCGCGCGCCCGTCCGCAGACGCGGCCACTGCGGGCGCCGTCGTCATACCTGGCGGCCGCCGGTCGACCGGTGCCGCGGAGCGAGGGAAGCAAGGACCAGGAGAGCCACCGCTTCATCGCCGGAGCGGGCCTGCGCGCGGGCCAGGGCGCCGCTGCGGACCTCCTGGGGGCCGGCACGTCGATCGGCTGCGGACGACGGCGCCGGGCGGGACGCATGCCCTGTGCCCGGCACGGCAGATGGCCGAAGCCCCGGCGACCGCGCGCAGTCGGCGGACAGGGCCGGAGGGTGTGCTTCAGGGACCGACCGGCCCCTGTCCGAGCGATCTCCGTGAGGAGACCGTGGGGTGAGAAAGCAGGACAGGGTCGCCGGACCCGAGGGACCGGCAGACAGAGCTGTCCGCCGTCGCGCCGCGAGCGCACCACTGCTCCGGCCCTGAGGTGTCCGAGAGGAAAGGGGGAGCCGTCATGAGCGGCCCTGTGCTGGTGGGAGTGGACGGCTCGGCGACGAGCCTGGCCGCGGTGGAGGCCGCCGCGCGGGAGGCCGACCGGCTGGGGGTGGAGCTCCGGCTGACGCACGCCCGCCCGTGGCCGACCGCTCCCGTGCCTCGGGGAGTGGCGCCGTGGGAGCCAGGGGGAGTCGGTTCGAGCGGCCCGGCGAACGGCGCGCTGGCGGAGGCCGAGCGCAGGGCTTGCAACGCCGCGCCCGGCGTGCGTGTCATGCACACCGTCCTCATGGGTGAACCCGCGACGGTGCTGGCGACCGAGTCCCGGCGTGCCTCGCTCACCGTCGTCGGCAGCCGGCCCACGAGCCGGTTCGGCAGTGGACGCCGCGGATCGCTCGCCGCCCGGCTGGCCGCCCACGGGGGTTCTCCGGTGCTGATGGTCCGGGGCGAGCCGGATCCGGCCGGTCCCGTCGTGCTCGCCTGCGACGACGGAGACGTCGGCCGGCGAGCGGCTGAGTTCGCCTTCGCCGAAGCATCGGCCCGCGCAACGGACGTGGTGGTGCTGAACGGGTTCAGGAGCCGGAACGGGCGGGCCCAGGACGGGCCCCACGACGCACTGGCCGCACTGCGGGAGAAGTACCGGGACGTCACCGTGCGTCGTCCCCGCGTCCGGGGCGGGACACGCCGAGCGGTCATCGAGGCGAGCACGCACGCCCAGCTCGTCGTGATCGGCACACGGTGCCGGGGCGGATGGACCGCGGCCGTGCCGGCCACGGTCAGCCGGGCGGCCCTGCGGAACGCCGGCTGCCCCGTCGCGGTGATCCGCGACGAGGGGGAGAGCCGGTGACCGGACCGGACCGAACCCCGCACCGCCACCAGGTCCGGCGCCGCCCCCTGGCTGTGCCCGGCCGGTGTAGCCCGTATGTGAGGCCTTCCGGCAAGTAGGGCCGTACGGACGGGTGTTCCGGGGCTGTGTGGCCCATTCCACTGGACGAATCGCCGGACCAGCCTGGGAGCTGGTTCGGCGACCCTCCCGGCATGACCTCGTGCCGGAGCCGACAGGAAGGCACGCGGGAGGTGCCATGGACGCTTCCGACGATGCCTCGGCCACCGTGCTCCATACCACCCATGAGCGGGGAACGGGGGGCCTCGTGGCCGACTCGTGGCTGCGCTGCAGGGCCCGCGGTGTACGCCGGGACGACAGCCGTCCGCCCCCCTTGCGCTGGGGGCCCGAAGAACTCGACGCCCATCGCCGCGCCCACCCCCTCGCCTCTGTGCTTTCCCTGTTCCGCGAACTTCTGGGCTCCGGTGCCGCCGATGACGCGCACGTGTTCGCGGTCGGCGACGCCGACGGCACCCTGCTCTGGGTCGAGGGCGACACCGGGGCCATGAGACGGGCGGAGCGCATGCGCTTCGTCGAGGGAGCCGTCTGGTCGGAGCGACAGGCCGGCACCAACGCCCCCGGGACCGCACTGGAGTTGGGCCGTCCGGTGCAGATCGTGACGGACGAGCACTACAGCGCCGCCGTGCGGGCCTGGTCCTGCGCCGCCGCCCCGGTGCGCGACCCCGCCACGGGACGTGTGCTGGGGGTGGTCGACCTGTCCGGCGGCGCCACCATCGCCACGCCGCCGGCCCTCGCCGCGGTACGCGCCGCCGCCCTTGCGGCCGAGGCACAGCTCGCCCGGCTGCCGTCCGTGCCTCTCCTCGGGCCGGACAGAGGCACGGCGGCCCCGCGCGAGGTCCGCCTGTGGGCTCTGGGCCGGGACAGCGCCCTTCTGGAGTACGGAGACCGTCGACATCACCTCAGTCCCCGGCACAGCGAGATCGTGCTGGCGCTCGCCCTGACGGGCCGCGGCGTGACGGGGGACCGGCTCGCCGTGGACCTCTCGGAACGCGAACTGCCCGCCTCGACACTGCGGGCCGAGATGACGAGGCTGCGCGCGGTCCTGGGACCGGACTTGCTCGGCTCCCGCCCCTACGCCCTGCTGCGCCCCGTACGGACGGACTTCGACGACATGTCCCGGCTGCTCGCCGAGGGCCGGGTCGGTGAGGCGCTCGCCCGCTACCCCGGCCCGCTGCTGCCGCGTTCCGAGGCACCGGCCGTCGTGGCGCACCGCCGTTGTCTGGAGCAGCAGTTGCGCGGGGCCGTCCTCGGCAGCGGCGACATCCGGCTGCTGCGCCGCTGGGTGGAGGCGGACTGGGGCACCGAGGACCTCGGTGCCTGGGCGGCCCTGGCCCGGGCGCTGCCCGCCGGCTCGGCCCAGCATGCCGCGGCCGCCGCGCGGGCCCGTGCGCTGAACCTGGAGACAGCCGTGTTCCCGCAGGTCCGCCCGTATGCAGCGGTATTGCAGCGTTCCCGCTCCTAGCGTTCTGAGTGTCACCCCGATCGTCGTGATCGGACGTCATCCGAGAGGAGACGGTCATGAAGTACGAGCCTCCGGGCGCACCGGGCAGTCCCGTCGACGTCGCGCCCCGCTACGAGAACTTCATCGGCGGCAAGTGGCAGGCGCCCACCACGGGCCAGTACACGCCCAACCTGAGCCCCGCCACCGCCAAGCCGATCTGTGAGATCCCGAAGTCCGGTGCCGAGGACATCGAACTCGCCCTGGACGCCGCGCACGCCGCCAAGGACAAGTGGGGCGAGGCCACCACGGCCCAGCGCGCCGCGGTCCTGAACAAGATGGCCGACGCCATCGACGCCCACCGCGAGGAACTCGCCGTCGCCGAGAGCTGGGAGAACGGCAAGCCGGTCCGCGAGACCCTGGCCGCCGACATCCCCCTCGCCGCCGACCACTTCCGGTACTTCGCGGCCGCGATCCGCGCGCAGCAGAGCGAGATCACCGAGATCGACAAGGAGACCATCGCCTACCACTTCCACGAGCCGCTGGGCGTGGTCGGGCAGATCATCCCGTTCAACTTCCCGCTGCTGATGGCCGCGTGGAAGCTGGCTCCGGCGCTCGCCGCCGGCAACGCCACGGTGATCAAGCCCGCCTCGCCGACCCCGTGGTCGATCCTGAAGCTGATGGAGGTCGTCGGCGACATCGTGCCGCCGGGCGTCCTCAACGTCGTCAACGGACCCGGCGCCGAGATCGGCAAGGCGCTCGCCACCAACAAGCGCATCGCCAAGGTCGCGTTCACCGGCGAGACCACCACGGGCCGGCTGATCATGCAGTACGCGTCCCAGAACATCATCCCGGTCACCCTGGAGCTGGGCGGCAAGTCGCCGAACATCTTCTTCAACGACGTGGCCGCGGCCGACGACGACTTCCTGAACAAGGCCGTCGAAGGACTCGTGCTGTACGCGTTCAACAAGGGCGAGGTCTGCACGTGCCCCTCCCGTGCCCTCGTCCAGGAGGACATCTACGAGGAGTTCATGGGCCGCTGCCTGGAGCGGATCCGCGCCATCAGGCAGGGCGACCCGCTCGACACCGAGACCATGATCGGCCCCCAGGTGTCGAAGCAGCAGGTCGAGAAGATCGCCAGTTACGTCGACATCGGCGTCAAGGAGGGCGCCGAACTGCTGATCGGCGGCCAACGGCCCACCCTCGGCGGGGAGTTCGCGGACGGCTTCTTCTACGAGCCGACCGTCCTCAAGGGCCACAACAAGATGCGGGTCTTCCAGGAGGAGATCTTCGGACCCGTCCTCGCGGTCACCACCTTCAAGGACGAGGCCGAGGCCCTCGAGATCGCCAACGACACGCTGTACGGCCTCGGCGCCGGCGTGTGGAGCCGCGACGGCGCCCTCGCCTACCGCATGGGCCGCGCCGTCAAGGCAGGCCGGGTCTGGACGAACTGCTACCACCAGTACCCCGCCGGTGCCGCGTTCGGCGGCTACAAGGTCTCCGGTATCGGCCGCGAGAACCACCAGATGATGCTCGAGCACTACAGCCAGACCAAGAACCTCCTGGTCAGCTACGGCACCAAGCCGCTCGGGCTGTTCTAGGAAGGAGCGGGACGACATGTCCGCGAGAGTCGAGAACGGCACCGCGGGACACGTCACGGCCACCCGGGCGGCCCGCAAGGCCATCGAGGCCCTGCGCGCCGCCCGGGGCAGGCCGGTGATGTTCGTCCAGTCGGGCGGCTGCTGCGACGGCAGCGACCCGATGTGCTTCCCCGGCGGCGAATTCACCCTGGGAGACGGCGACATGCTCGTCGGCGTGGTGCACGGCTGCACCTTCCACATGAACGCCGACCACTACGAGGCCCTCGGCCGCCCTCTCTTCGTCCTCGACGTCGAACCGGGCACACCGGGCGGCTTCTCCCTCCCGGCCGGGGACGGACTGCGCTTTGTCACCCGCATCAAGGCACCACGGTGCCGCACCAGTTGAGGAGCACGTCATGAAGGCAGCAGTGGTCACCGACTTCGGCAAGGCCCTGGAGATCCAGGATCTGCCCGTCCCCGAAGCCGGCCCCGGACAGCTACTCGTCCGCATGGAGGCCTCCGGGCTCTGCCACACCGACATCCACGCCGCCCACGGCGACTGGCCGGTCAAGCCCCAGCCTCCGTTCATCCCCGGCCACGAGGGCGTCGGCCCCGTCGAGGCCGTCGGTGCCGGCGTCTGCGAGGACCTGCTCGGCAAGCGCGTCGCCGTTCCCTGGCTCGGCTCGTCCTGCGGCACCTGCCGCTACTGCGTCTCCGGCTGGGAGACCCTGTGCGAGTCGCAGGTCAACTCCGGTTACTCGGTGGACGGTTGCTACGCCGAGTACACGGTCGCGGACGCCGGCGCGGTGGTGCGGGTCCCCGACGCCGTGTCGTCGCTCGACGCCGCACCACTCACCTGCGCCGGCGTCACCACCTACAAGGCGATCAAGGTCGCCCGCGTGGTCCCGGCCGAGCGAGTCGCGGTCTTCGGTATCGGAGGTCTCGGCCACCTCGCGGTGCAGTACGCCCGCCTCGTCGGCGGCCTGGTCACGGCCGTCGACCTCGAACCGGACAAGCTGGGCCTGGCCCACCGGCTCGGCGCCGACGTGCTCGTCAACGCCCGCACCCACGACCCGGTCGAGGAGATCAGGAAGACCGGCGGAGCGGACGTGGCGATCGTGCTGGCCGCCGCGCCCAAGGCCTTCGAGCAGGCGTACCGGTCGCTCAACCGCGGCGGACGCCTGGTCATGGTCGCGCTGCCCGCGGACGACGCGGCGGTCAGCGTGCCGATCTTCGAGACCGTGCTCGGCGGCATCTCCGTCATCGGCTCGATCGTCGGCACCCGGCAGGACCTGGCCGAGGTGTTCGCGCTGCACGCGGCCGGACGCACCCAGGTCATCGCCGAGTCCCGGCGCCTGGAGGACGTCAACGACTCCTTCGACGAGGTCCTCGGCGGACGGGCCGAAGCCCGGCTCGTCTTCGAGTTCTGAGAGGCCCGGAGGTTCGAAGAGTCCGGGACTTCCGAGAGATCCGTGGCCCGGCGCCCACCGGGCCACGGGGAGAGGCAGCACACCATGGCCACCGTCACCGTAGGCGCCGTACGGGAGCGGGCACCCGGCGAACGCCGGGTCGCCCTCGTCCCCGAGGCCGTCACCCTTCTGCGCCGGGCCGGGCTCGACGTCCTGGTCGAGACCGGGGCGGGCTCCGGAGCCTGGTTCACCGACGCCGACTACACCACCGCGGGCGCGACCGTCGTACCCCCGGAGGAGTTGTACGCCCGCGCCGACCTGGTGCTGTGCGTGACGGCGCCCGACCCGGAGACCGCCGGGGCCCTGCGCTCCGGCCAGACCCTGATCGGCCTGCTCGAACCCCTGCGCCACCCTTCGCTGGTCCAGGAACTGGCCGGGCGCGGAGTGCGCACGGTGAGCCTCGACCTGCTGCCGCGCACCCTCAGCCGCGCCCAGTCCATGGACGCGCTGACCTCACAGGCCAACATCGCCGGCTACAAGGCGGCCCTGCTCGCCGCCGACTCCTACGACCGCTTCCTGCCGATGCTGACCACCGCGGCGGGCACCATGCGCCCGGCGCAGGTTCTGGTCCTCGGCGCCGGAGTGGCGGGTCTGCAGGCCATCGCCACCGCCCGCCGTCTCGGCGCCGTCGTCTCGGCGTACGACGTACGCCCCGCGTCACGAGAGGAGGTGAGGTCCCTCGGCGCCCGGTTCCTCGACGTCCCGCGCCCGCCGGACGGGGAACCGGGCACCGAGAGGGGAGGCTACGCACGAGAGCTGACGGCACAGGAGCAACGGGCCCAGCGCGAGGCGCTCGACACGCACATCGCCCGCTCCGACATCGTCATCACCACCGCCCAGGTCCCCGGCCGCAGGCCGCCGCTCCTGGTGACCGCATCCGTCCTGGAACGCATGCACTCCGGCTCGGTCGTCGTCGATCTCGCCGCGAGCGAACTCGGCGGCAACGTCGAGAACTCCGAACCCGACAAGACCGCCGTACTGGACAACGGGGTCACCGTCATCGGCGCCGGACGCCTGCCGTCCGCGATGGCCACCGCCGCGTCCACGGCCTACGCCCGCAACCTCGTCGCCCTGCTGCGCCACCTGGTGCACGAGGGCGAACTCGTCCTGGACCCCGCCGACGAGATCACGGGCGCCCTCATGGGAGGTGAAACATCATGAACGACCTCGACCTCCTCACCGCGATCACCGTGTTCGTGCTGAGCGTGCTGGTCGGCATCGAGGTCATCAGCAAGGTCCCCGCGACCTTGCACACCCCGCTGATGTCCGGCTCCAACTCGGTGCACGGCATCGTCGTCGTCGGCGCCATGCTGATCGCGGCCGAGTCGCACACCTGGCTCGGCCATGTCCTGGCCTTCGTGGCCATGGTCTTCGGTGCGATGAACGTCGTCGGCGGTTACGTCGTCACGGACCGGATGCTGGAGATGTTCAAGGCCAAGTCCCAGGCGGTCGCGACGCACGACAAGGCGGAGGTGTGATCGCCATGGACACCGTCTCCAACACCGTCCACTACGTCTTCCTCGCCGCGGCCGCCTGCTTCGTGCTCGGCCTGCACCTGATGAACCACCCGCGCACCGCTCGCCGGGGCAACACCCTCTCCGCCGCCGCGATGGCCGTAGCGATCGTGGCCACGGTGTGGCTGGTGGCCGACGAAGGCCGCATCAGCGCGACCGGCTGGCTCGTGCTCGCCTCGGGCGGTCTCGTCGGCGCGGCCCTGGGCCTGTGGGCCGCGCGCGAGGTGCGGATGACCGCCATGCCCCAACTGGTCAGCCTCTTCAACGCCGTCGGCGGCGGCGCGGCCGCGCTCATCGCCGTGAACGACCTGCTCCAGGCGGACGATGCGGCCGCCCTCGGCGCGCGCGTCTCCCTGCCGGGCGCGCTGGACATCGTCATCGGCGCGGTCACCTTCTCCGGCTCGCTGATCGCGGCCGGCAAACTGCAGGGGACCGTGCCCGGGGCACCCGTCGTCTTCCCGGGAGTACGGCTGCTGAACGTTGTGCTGCCGGCGTCCTTCGTGGCGGGCGCCGTCTGGCTGGTGCTGGCACCGGACTCCCGTACGGCACTGTACGGACTGACCGCCGTGGCGCTGCTGTTCGGCGTGACCATGGTGCTGCCCATCGGCGGCGCCGACATGCCGGTCGTCATCGCCCTGCTGAACGCCTTCACTGGATCCGCGGTCGCCATGGCCGGCTTCGTCCTGAACGAGACCGCCCTGATCATCGCGGGCATGCTCGTCAGCGCCTCGGGCGGCATCCTCACCAAGCTGATGGCGGACGCCATGAACCGGTCCATCGCGAACATCGTCGTGGGCGGCTTCGGCACTGGCGACAGCGCACCGACGGCGGCCGGTACGGGCGGGGCGCCTGCCCAGGTGCGCCCGGTCTGCGCGGACGACGTGGCGATTCAGTTGGCCTACGCGAGCAAGGTCGTCTTCGTGCCGGGCTACGGACTGGCCGCCGCCCAGGCCCAGCACGAACTCGGCGCCCTGGCCAAGCTGCTCACCGACCACGGCGTAGACGTCAGCTACGCCGTGCACCCGGTCGCCGGCCGTATGCCGGGCCACATGAACGTGCTCCTGGCGGAGGCGAACGTGCCGTACACCCAGCTGAAGGAGATGGACGAGGCCAACCCGGAGTTCCCGCAGGCGGACGTCGCGCTCGTCATCGGCGCCAACGACGTCACCAACCCGATCGCCCGCCGCCCCGGCAACGCGATCTCCGGGATGCCGATCCTCGACGTCGACAAGGCGAAGAGCGTCGTCGTCATCAAGCGGTCGATGGGACATGGCTACGCGGGCATCGACAACGAGCTCTACACCGACCCGAGGACCGGGATGTTCTTCACCGACGCGAAGAAGGGACTGAGCGAACTCAAGACAGCGGTCGGCGAGTTCGTCGGCTGAGACCCCCGACAGCGGTGGGCCCCCGTCTCTTGGACGGGGGCCCACGCCATGCTGTGCCCGCTGCTGCCCGTCGCGCCCATCGCGGTCGGCTCCGGTCTGTCCCGCGCCCCACGCCTCGGCGTGGTCGTCCGCGGGTGCGGTGCCCTGGAGAACCTGGGACGAGGCCGGACACTCCTGCCGGACGAGACCCACGGAGGTGCTCAGCCCGGCGGCCTTCCTCGCCCGGAACTCGCCGACGACCACCGGGGCTCGATCGGCGGCCTCGGCGGGTCCGACGCCCGCCCTCTCTGGTTCCGGGCCGTCGACAACCGCGCGCTCTTGGGCGGACTGCCGGCCGGCGCCGTACTGCTGCGCGACCGCGTCCGACCGGCGCACCCCGCACGCTGCGCCGCCTACGGCGTCCGGCATCGAAAGGCTGCCGACGCTCACCGGCGACCGCACTCAGCCCGCCCGAGAAGTCTCCTCCGTCCTCGGCCTGGGCGACGTGCGTGCCGGGCCGAGCCCGGCTGACAAGGTCACGGCGGTGCGTGCCGAACATGCACGCGCGGTCACGGCGATGTCCGGCGGCGACGGGGGCGACGACGCCCCGCCCTCGCGGCGGGCGACAACGGCGTGGCCAAGGGGGCACGCGCTACTTCTCGCCGGCGTCTTCGCCCGACGGGGGTCGAACGGGCCCAGGACGCAGGACGGCCAGGCGGCGGTATTCGTTCTCGTCGATCTCCCCGCGGGCGAAGCGCTCTGCGAGGAGCTGCTCGGGGACGGGGCCGGGTTGTGCGGCGCCGATGTCGGAGGACCGGGACACGGACCGGAACAGCAGGACGGCGAAGACGACCAGCACAGCCCAGACGCCCACGTCTGCAGGGAATTCGTCCCCTCCCTGGGACGGCAGGACGGCCCGCGCCCATCGTCAGCGGCACCTGTGGTCAGGACCCGTGCGCCTGGGGTCCGCCTGGATCCGTCGACTCGCCGGCGAGGTGCGGTTCGACGTCCACGACGCCCTCGACGGCGCGTACGAGGCGCACGGCCACCGCGATGAGCGAGGTGTCACGGATGTCTCCGCGCAAGGTGACGACTCCCTCGTGCACGGTCACGTGGATGGCGTGAGTGAAGGCCGGGAACAGGTAGGACACCACCGTGCGGCGGACCTCCTCCTCGATCTCCTCATCCGACCGCAGGAAGACCTTCAGCAGGTCGGCGCGGCTGACGATGCCCTGGAGCATGCCGATGTCGTCGACCACGGGCAGCCGCTTGACGTGCCGGACAGCCATGATCCTCGCGGCCTGGGCGAGAGTGGCATCCGGGTGGACGGTGACGGCGGGGGTGCTCATGAGCTCCTCCGCCCTGGTCGCACCGGCCTTGGCGACATCGGCCAGGCGCTGTCGCTGCTGGGAGAGGCCCTCTTCTTCGTCGCGGAACTCCTCCTTGGGCAGCAGGTCGGCCTCGGAGACGACGCCGACGACCCGTCCCTCGCCCTCCAGCACCGGCAGGGCGCTGACCTTCCACTGCTCCATGGTCCGCACGATCTCCTTGAACGGCGCGTCCCGTCCGACGGCCACGACCGTCTGGGTCATCACATCGCTCACGATGTACGGCGTGCCGGTCATGTCCGACCACCTCGTCTCAACTCGTCAGCAGGATCCACCTGAGGGTCACGGTCGTCGCCGAGTTCAGGGCGATCGGCTCCGGCCCCGCTCATGTGGCCAGTCCGGCGCGGCGTGACGCCTCGGGCTCCGCTGCCGCAGAGGTGTCGTCCACCCGGTGGTGCAGCTCCGCGGAGACATCGACCACCCCGTCCACGCCCTGACACAGACGTACGAGGACCGGGACCAGCGACCTGCGCTCGACGGTGCCCTTCAGCGACACCCGTCCGTCGACGACGCGCACGGTGACCGCCTCCGGAGCGATGCCGAGGGTGCGTACGAGTACCTCCCCGGATATCTCCTCCCGGATGGCGCTGTCGCCACGCAGGAAGACACGCAGCAGATCGGCCCTGCTGACCAGACCGGCCAGCCGGTCGGTCTCGTCGACCACCGGCAGACGTTTGACGTGATGGCGCTCCATGACCTGGGCAGCCTCCACCGCCGTCCACTGCGGCCTGGCCGTCACGGCCGGGCTGTTCATCAGTCCCTCGGCGGTCGTGGCCCCCGCCTTCGCACGGTCGGCGGCCTTGGGACGCAGGACCGGGAGCAGGCCCCCCGGATCCAGTCGGTCCGCCTCCTTGCGCAGCAGATCCGCCTCGGAGACCACCCCCAGGACGCGTTCGTCGTCGTCCACGACCGGTACAGCGGTGATGTCGTGCTCGGCGAGCAGCTTGGCGATCTCCTTGAAGCCGGTGTCCCTGCGCACGCTGACGACCGATGTGGTCATGAGGTCGCTCACCGTCCGGTGCCACATGACTCCCGCCTCCTCATGTCGTGTGCTGTTCTCCTTCCACTGTCCGCCTGGCACGCGGAAGCCGCATGGGCCGGCCGGCCCCAACCGGTTCGACGGTGAACAACCGCGGCGCGCCCGTGAAGCCGTGGCGTGGCGGTGTTCGACGGAAGGAGTGAGGCTGGAAGAAGAGCGGACGGACGGCGGTGTGGACAGTGCACATGGAGGACGCCATGACCGGGGCGGACGGACGTCGGCCGATCGTCGTGGGCGTCGACCCCGACCCCTCCAAGCGGCTGGCACAGGCCTGGGCCGCCGACGAGGCGGACCGGCGGGGGCTGCCGCTGCGCCTCGTCCACGTCAGGGGGGTGCTGTTCGGTGGATACCGGCAGGGGGAGGCACGGCCGGCCTGGGAGCAGTGGAGCCAGGCGCTGCGCACCGTCGGGGAACGGGCGCTCGAGGAGGCGGTCGCCTTCGTCGAGTCCCGGCGGCCGGCGGTGGAGGTGTCGGCGACCTTGGCGGACGGGGAGCCTGCGTGGGTCCTGCGCGAGGAGGCGCAGAGCGCCTCGATGGTCGTGGTGGGCTCCTGGCACCTCGGCACCCGGCGTGAACTGTTCGGTTCCGGTTCCGTGGCACTCCCGCTCACCGCCCACGCTCCGTGCCCGGTCGTCGTCGTGCCGGAGCCGGAGCACGTCACGCAGCAGCCCGCGTACTACGTGGTAGGCGTCGACGGCAGCCCGCACTCCAGGGCGGCGGTGGACCTCGCGTTCGAGGAGGCGGCCCTGCGCGGCGCGGCCCTCAGGGCCCTGTACGCATGGCATCCCCCGCTTCTGGGAGCACTGGACGAGGACGCGGCGATGCGGGAGTGCCGCCGGGTGCTGTCCGAGACGGTCACAGGCCGGACTGCGACCCACCCGGAGGTGGAGTTGCACCACGAAGTCGTCCGCGGCCACCCGGTGCGAGTCCTGACGGAAGCCTCGGAGCACGCTCTCGGCCTGGTCGTGGGAACCCGCGGGCACGGTGGATTCACGGGCATGCTGCTGGGCTCGGTGAGTCAGGGAGTGCTGCACCACGCCCACTGCCCCGTGGTGATCGTCCCCGTGTGAGGGCCGGACGGCCTCGTCCCCTGCCCCGGACGGCCCTGGTGACCCCGGTCGGCCCGGCCCACGATCAGAGGTGCCGTCGCCTGAACGGCGAGACGGCCGCCGAACCCCGGGAGTTGGTGATGGAAGCCTCGAACAAGGTCCTCCGCGTCATCCGTGCGGCGAACCCGTCACCGTACGGGCCTGCCTGATGCGCTCGAGCGCGGCCCCGCCGACCGCCGACGAACGGACGGCTCCCGGCTTCGCCCCGCCGCCGGGGGTACGGGAACTCGCCGCCGCCGATGTCTTCTCCGCGCTGGACACCTCACGCCGTGGCCTTGCGTCGGCGCAGGCAGGGGAGAGGCTGGAGCGGTACGGGCCCAACGAGCTGCCCCGGACGCGACGCCGTGCCGTATGGCGAGACCTGGCCGTGCAGTTCACAGACCTTTTCGCGGTGGTCCTGCTGGTCGCCGCGGCGATCACCTTCCTGGCGTACGGGCTTCAGGAACCGCGGGACGCGGGCACCCTGCAACTGGCGGTGGCCATCCTGGCCGTCGTCGTGCTGAACGCGGCCATCGGTTTCGCGCAGGAGTACTCGGCGGAACGCACGGCGCAGGCCCTGGCGGCGATGGTGCCGCACGCCTGCCGGGTGCTGCGCGGCGGGGAACGACTGTCGGTGCCCGCCCGCGACCTGGTGCCGGGGGACGTGGTGGTGCTGGAGGCCGGGGATGCCGTGTCGGCGGACTGCCGTGTGGTGGAGGCCCACGAACTGGCGGTCGACAACGCGCCGTTGACCGGGGAGAGCAATGCCGTGGGCCGCACGGCCGACCCGGTGGCGGCCGGGTCGGCGCTGCAGGCCCGCAACTGCGTCTTCATGGGGACCGACGTGGTCGCCGGATCCGGGCGTGCCGTGGTCGTCGCCACGGGCGCGTCCACCGAGTTCGGGCGGATCTACCGGCTGGCCGCCGCCGCGCCGCGGCAGAAGACCCCGCTTCAGCACCAGGTGGCCGTCATGGCGCGCCGGGTGGCGGGGGCGGCCCTGGCGATCGGGGCCCTGGTGTTCGTCGTCCGGCTGCCCACCGGCGAGTCCGTCCTGCCGTCGTTCGTGTTCGCGCTGGGGGTGATGGTGGCGATGGTGCCGGAAGGGCTGCCCGCCACCCTGTCGGTGTCCCTGGCGATCGGCGTACGGCGGATGGCGCGCCGGCAGGCACTGATCAAGCAACTGCTGGCGGTGGAGGCCCTCGGATCGACCACCGTGGTGTGCACCGACAAGACAGGGACGCTCACCCAGGCGGAGATGACCGTCACCCGGGTGTGGGCGGACGGCGTGACCCATGACGTGACGGGGGTGGGCTACGCCCCGCGAGGGGAAGTCGCCGACGCGGCGCCGGTGCGTGAGCTGCTGCGGGTGGCCGGTCTGTGCTGCGACGCCCGACTGGTGCCGCCCGCGGGCCCCAAGGAGCACTGGCGGGTGCTCGGTGACACGACCGAGGGCGCGCTGCTCGTCGTAGCGGCCAAGGCCGGTCTGGACCCGGACGCGGAGGCGGCCGCGACCCCCAGGGTGACGGAGTTCCCCTTCGACTCGGACCGCAAGCTGATGACCACCGTCCACAAGACCGCGACGGGCCACCAGGCATGCGTCAAGGGAGCGCCTGTGGAGCTGCTGGCGCGCTGCACCGACGCGGAGCGGGACGGACGGCGGGAGCCGCTGACCGAGCGGGACCGGGCGGTGGTCGTCGCGGCGGGCGACGAACTGGCCTCCCAGGGGCTGCGTGTGCTGGCCGTCGCACGGCGGGAGGTCGACGGGCCCCGGCCCGTGCGGGACGAGGCCGAGTCCGGACTGACTCTGCTGGGACTGGTCGGCATGCTGGACCCGCCGCGTCCGGAGGTCACCGACGCGGTCGCCGCCTGCCGCCGGGCCGGCATCCGGATCGTCATGGTCACCGGGGACCACCCGCTGACCGGGGAGGCCGTGGCCCGCCGGGTGGGGATCGTACGGCGGCCCGATCCGGTGGTGGTGACCGGCTCCCGGCTCGACGCCATGGACGACGACGCACTCGACGCACTGCTCGCCGAACCGTCCGAACTGCTGTTGTGCCGGGTCAGCCCGGAGCACAAGATGCGCGTGGTCACCGCGTTCCAGCGGCGGGGCGAGGTGGTGGCGGTCACCGGGGACGGCGCCAACGACGCCCCCGCGCTCAAGCACGCGGACATCGGCGTGGCGATGGGTGCCGGGGGCACCGACGTGGCGCGCGAGGCGGCCGCGATGGTCCTGCTGGACGACTCGTTCGCCTCCATCGCGGCGGCGGTACGGCTCGGCCGCGCCGTCTACCAGAACATCCGCAAGTTCCTCGTCTACCTCTTCAGCCACAACATCGGCGAGCTGGTCCCGATCCTGGCGGCCACCTTCGCGGGTTTCCCGCTGGTGCCCATCAGTGCAGTGCAGATCCTCGCCATCGACCTGGGCTCCGATGTACTGCCCGCCTTGGCCCTGGGCGCCGAGCCGCCCGAACCCGACGTCATGGACCGGCCGCCGCGCTCGCGCCGGGAGCGGCTGTTCTCGGCCGCCGTGATGGGACGGATCCTGTTCCTCGGCGGCATCCAGGCGGCCTGCGTCACCGCCGTCTTCTTCTGGCACATCGCCGCCTCGGGGATCCCGTTCGACGACTTCACCAAGGACACGCCCGTCTACCGGGAGGCGATCACCATGGTCCAGGCGGGGATCGTGCTCAGCCAGTTCTTCAACGCGCTCACCGTGCGCACCGACCGGCAGAGCATCCTGAAAGTGGGCCTGCTGTCCAACCCGGCCCTGCTGGCCGCGGGCGGCTTCGGCGTCGCCCTCATGGCCGCGATCAGCTACCTGCCCCCACTCCAGGCCGTCTTCAACACGGCCCCGCTCGCCGCCGCCGACTGGGCCGTCCTGGCCGCACTCGGCACCCTGCCCCTGCTCGCGGACGAGACCCGCAAGGCGTGGCTGCGCCGACGCGACGCGCGCCGGAAAGGAGCCCCACGATGAAAGTGATCGTCGTCGGCTGCGGACGGGTGGGCGCCAGCCTCGCCGCTCTGCTCGCCTCGGAAGGACACGACGTCGATGTCGTCGACCGGCGCCCCAAGGCCGCCCGGCGGCTGCCCGACGGCCCCCGCATCCGCTTCCACGAGGGCAACGGCTTCAGCCGCGCCGTCCTGCGGACCGCGGGGGTCGAGCACGCGGACGCCTTCGTCGCCGTCACCTCCGGCGACAACAGCAACATCGTCAGCGCCCGTACGGCGAGGGAGACGTACCGCGTGCCGATCGTCCTCGCCCGCATCTACGACCCACGCCGCGCCGACATCTACCACGACCTCGGCATCCCCACCATCGCCAGCGTCCGCTGGACCGTCCACCAGCTCCACCGGATGCTGCTGCACCGCCACCTCAGCGCCGAACTCAGCTTCGGCAACGGCGAGACCCTGCTCGTCCGCTCTGAGGTGCCCGCCTACCTCGTCGGCCGGCGACTGACCGAGTTCGACGTCGACGGCGAGATCCGCGTCGTCGAGGTCACCCGCGCGGGCCGCTCCCTGATCCCCGCGCACGGAACGTCCGCGCAGCCGGACGACCTGGTCACCTTCGCCGTCGCCGCCACCGCGCTCGGCAGGCTGCGCGGCTTCCTCGACAAGGAGCTGGGAACGTGAACGTGCTCATCGCCGGCGCGGGACGGCTCGGCGCCCAGATCGCCCAGGTGCTCTCCGCCGCCCGCAACGAGGTCACCCTCATCGACACCGACGACGACCGCCTGGCCGAACTGGAAGGCCGCGTCCCGGTGCGACTGGTGGCGGGCGACGCCTGCGAACCGGCCCTGCTGGAACACTCCGGTGCCCTGACCGCCGACCTCGTCATCGCCACCACCGGCGACGACGAGGACAACCTCGTCATCAGCCTCCTCGCCAAACGGCAGTTCTCGGTGCCCCGCGTCGCCGCCCGCGTCAACGACGCCGACAATGCCTGGCTGTTCGACGAACGCTGGGGCGTCGACGTCGCCGTCCCCTCCGCCACCCCGCTGATCTCCCTCATCGAGGAGGCCACCGGGGCCACCGACACCGTCGCCCTGCTGCGGCTCAGCAAGGCAGGAGTCGAGGTCATCGAAACGGCCATCACGGAACAGTCCAGGACGGCGGGACGAGCCCTGGGCGACGTCGTCCTGCCCGAGGGCACGGTCGTCGCCACCATCATCCGCGACGGACAGCCGACCGTCCCGGACCCGGAGGAGCGGCTGCGCCCCGGCGACGAACTCCTCCTCGTCTCCCACACGGCGACCGAGCAGGAGATCCACGCCGCCTTCCAGTGACCCTTCACCGCTGCGTGGTCCGGGTTGCCCAGGCGGGGGATCCAGCGGCGCCGCAGGGCGCGGACCCGGTGCCGGGTGCCCAGCGCCTCCGCCCCCACGAGCTCGGCGGCGGTGCGGGCGGCGGCGTACTCGGCGGCGGCCCGCGCGGCACGGCCGTAAGCCGCTTCGGCATGCACCAGAGCCTCAACCGTGACCTCGGCCTGAGCCATGCCTGCCGTAGCCGCGTCGAGGGCCTGTTCCCCGCTCAGGAGCAGCCCCCGCAGCAGTCAGCGCTCGGCCTCGGGCAGCAGGTCGCGCCAGGCGCGGGCGGCCGCAGCCCCAGCGCTCACCAACCGCTCGTGCTCGGAGCGCAGGATGCGGAGCTTCTGCTCCATAAGGTCCGCCAGTGACCGGGGCCCCCGCCCCGGGCGGCCAGTTCCAGCGCGCCGCGCGTGCGCCACGCGTCGGCCGACAGCAGGGCCACGGCTCCCACCACCGGCGCCGGCCCGTTCCTCGACGTGGCGCACGCCCTCGCCCGTGAACAGGTGAACGCCGTGCCGGTGGTCGACACCGACGGCCACGTGATCGGTGTCGTCTCGGAATCGAAGCCTGCTGGCCAAGGCCGCCGTCATGGCGGAGCCCCGCCGGCACGGCCCCGTCGGCAGACTGCGGCAGCACCGCCTGACAAGAGCCACGGAGACACAGCGGCCACCGTGCAGAACGGCGTGGTGACCGTCGACGCCATCGAGACGCCGTGATGCGACAGCGTCCGCCCGTCCGCCCGTCGGTCTGGCACCGCAGGCGCCGGATCCTTGGTGGGTGTTCCTCACGGGGCGAGGGAGAAGTAGTTCTCCTCCTCCTGGGTGAAGTGCAGGCGCAGGACGGTGTTGAGGCCGTAGAGGCAGGAACGCAGGTCGTCGAGTTGTTCGGGGGCCAGGCCGCCGTCGGCGCGGGCCAGTTCGAGGTGGGTGGCGATGCGGCGCGAGAGGCGTTCGATCTCGGTGTGGGCGCGGCTCATGGTGGCGGTGGCCTCGGGGCCGCCGAGGGTCGGGGCGAGCGCGGGATAGAGCTCGTGTTCCTCGGCGTGCTCATGGGGCAGCAGCCGTTCGACGAGCAGGCGGTGGGTCTCCTCCACGGCGGTGAGGGCTGCGGGGCCGGGGGCGTCGGAGAGACGATCGGCCGCGTCGCGTACGGCGTCGAGGACGTCCTGAAGGTCGTGGTGTTCGTCGGCGAAGCGGTGGATGAGCGCCTCGGCGGCGGGGGTGACGGCCGGGCGTGCCCCCTGGTCGACGCGCAGGGCGCGCAGGGCGTTGAGGATGACGGCGACGTCGATGCCCTCCTGGAGCAGCGCGCCGGCGGCGGGCGGGAGCAGACCGAACGCGGCCGCGGCCATGGCGACCAGGGACATCAGCATTCCGCCGAGGGCACTCTGCACGGCGATGCGGCGGGCGCGCTGGGCGATGGCGACGGCGTCGGCGAGCCGGTCGACGCGGTCGGTGGTCAGGACGATGTCGGCGGCCTCGGAGGAGGCGGTGGAGCCGCGCGCGCCCATGGCGACGCCGATGTCGGCGGCGGCCAGGGCGGGGGCGTCGTTGACGCCGTCGCCGACCATCACGGTGACGGCGTGCTCACGTTCGGCGCGCACGACGGCGACCTTGCCGGCCGGACTGAGCTCGGCGCGCACGTCGTCCAGACCCAGGACGGCGGCGACCTCCTGGGCGGGCGCGGCGCGGTCGCCGGTGAGCATCAGCAACCGCCGGATGCCGGCCGCGCGCAGATGGCGCAGAGTGCGCGGGGCGTCGTCGCGCATGGGGTCGCGCAGCAGGACGGCGCCGGCGGGCTCTCCGTCGAGGGTGAGCCAGCCGACCGCCGCGCCGTCGAGGAGGGCACGGTTGTCGACCGCCCCGGCCCAGGCGGGCCGTGCATGGTCGGGGTCGAGGCGGCCGATGGACACGCGGTGTCCGTCCACGGTGCCGGTGGCGCCCCGGCCGGGTTCTTCCGTGACGTCCGTCGGGGCTGTCAGTTCCAGTCCGCGTTCTCTGGCGGTGTCGACGATGGCCTGGGCCAGCACGTGGGGGGAGTACTGGTCGACTGAGGCCGCCAGACGCAGGACTTCCGCGGGTTTCAGATCGGGGGCGGCGGTGACGTCGAGGACGCGCGGGCGGCCTCGCGTGAGAGTGCCGGTCTTGTCGAGCAGGAGGGTGCGGGCGCGGCCGAGGTTCTCCAGGGCGCCGCCGTCACGGATGACGACACCGAGGCGTGAGGCGCGGGAGAGTCCGGAGACGATGGCGACCGGGGCGGCCAGCAACAGGGGGCAGGGTGTGGCGACCACCAGGACGGCGACCGCGCGTACGGCGGAGCCGCTGATCAGCCATGCCAGTCCCGCGACGACGAGGGAGAGCGGAAGGAACCAGGCGGCGTAGCGGTCGGCCAGCCGCACGACAGGCGCGGACTCGGCCCCGGCCTGCTGCGCCAGCCGCACGATCTGGGCGTACGTGCTGTCCCGCTCGGTGGCGGTGGCGCGCAGTTCGAAGGCGCCGCCGGCGTTGACCACGCCGCTGCGCACTCCTTCACCCAGGAGCCGCTCGACCTGCACGGGTTCACCGGTGAGCACCGATTCGTCGAGTACGGCGGCGGCGCTTTCCACCCGGCCGTCGACGGGAACGACGTCACCGGGGCGCACGACGAGCAGGTCACCGACGACGACCTGTTCCAGCGGCACTGTCGCCATTCCCGCGCCCGTGCGCCGGTGCGCCGAGCGCGGCGCGTGTTCGAGCAGGGCCCGCAGGTCGTGCGAGGCGCGCCGCTGTGCCGCGGCTTCCAGAGTGCGCCCGGTGGCGAGCATCAGCGCGATCAGGGCGCCGGCCAGATACTCGCCCACGGCCAGGGTCCCGCCGAGTGCGAGCACGGCGATCAGGTCCACGCCCGCGTGTCCGCGCCGCAGCGCGGCCAGCACCCACCACACCGCGGGGACGACGGCCGCCACGGTACCCACAGCCCAGAGCAGGTCAGCGAGGTCCGGGGCGTCGGCGAGCCAGGCGACGCCGCCGCCTGCGAGGGCGGCGGCCGTGACGACCAGGAGGACGGGTTCCAGCCGTCGGGACACGCCCGGGGCGGTCAGGCGGTGCAGTCGCGCTGCGAGAGTGAAGTGGTTCATGGCGCACCTCGGTGGATCCGGGACGATGACCGCCGGATCGGTCTTCTTCCATCTCACCGCGGCACCCGGGTCATGCGGAAGGGGACACTCGGCCCTGCTTCCGGGCCGGACGGACGGCACGAAAAGCTCTCAGAAGAAGCTGAGAGGTTCCCGTGCCAGGCTGGCGCGCCTGATCGACACAGGTAACCCGAACCCTCTGGAGGATTTCGCCGATGAGCCTGGTCAACGGCCTGCCCGCACACATACTGCTCGTGCACCTCGTTGTGGTCCTCGTTCCCCTGACCGCGCTGGCACTCGTGCTCTGTGTGATCTGGCCCAAGGCGGCGCAGCGCATGGGCGTCGTCCTGCCGCTGCTGGCCCTGGTCACGCTCGTGAGCGTTCCGCTCACCACGCAGGCCGGCGAATGGCTGGAGGGACACGTCGACAGCAACGCGCTGGTGCGCCGGCACGCCGAACTCGGCGACGGCCTGCTCCCCTGGGCCGGGGGCCTGTTCCTCCTGTCGGTCGTCGTCTGGTGGGCGTCCGGCCGCGCCGCAGCGTCCCGATCCGGCTCCTCGGGCGGCACACGGTGGTCCGCCGCGCCGGTGCGCGTCGCAGCGGCGGTGCTTGCACTGGCGGTGGCCGCGGGAGCCGTCGTGGACGTCTACCGCATCGGCGACTCCGGGGCGAAGGCCGCATGGCAGGACGGCTTCTCCAAGACGGCGTCGGGCGGTGGGGACGACTGACCCGCCGCCGGCCCGCTTCGACGGCCGGGGACACGTGAGGGAAGCGGTCGGCCCGCGCGCCACTCACGTGTCGTCGGTGTGCAGGGCCAGGCGGGGGCAGGCGGCGACGGCCCGTCGGGTGTGGGCGCGCAGCCGGTCGGGGACGATCCGGTCCTTGAGGATGGGGAAGCCCCACTCGTCGAGGTCGATCAGCTCGGGGAGCAGTTCGCCGCACAGTCCCCGACCGGTGCAGGCGATGCGGTCGATGCGCAGGGTCCGTGTCGGGGTCATCGCCAGGTCTCCGGGGGCGTGGCGGGCGGTACGGGGATCTGCGGCGGCCGGCCGGCCGCGGGGCAGGCGCCGTGGGTGAGGTGGCGGTCGACGTCGTCGGCGAAGGTGCGCAGGGCAGAGGCGGCCAGGCGGGCGGCACCGTCGGGGTGGCGGCAGGCGCCTCGGTCGGGTAGCAGACCGGTCCGGCGGTGCAGACGGGACAGCAGCTCCGGGTGGGCCTGTCCGGCGGCCAGTGCGGCGAAGTCCTCGGCCACGGCGGGCAGCCCGTACCGGCAGGGTCCGCACTGGCGGGCGCCGTGGGCTGCGAGGAAGGCGAGCATCCGGGCCGTTTCCGTCAGCCCGCAGGCCCTTTGGTGAAGCGCGACGAGTACGCCCGCGCCGGGTGCGGCGCCCAGCGGAGCCAGCTCGCGGCGGGCGAGGGGCGTGTGCACGTTCTCTGCCGGGAGCCAGGTGCCGGCGAAGCCGCCGAGCAGGATGGCCCGGAGGGGGCCCGTGGGGCCTCCGGCACGGTCGAGCACCGTGGCGAGCGGTGTGCCGAGCGGTGCTTCCAGGACCCCTGGTGCAGCCACCGCTCCGGAGACGGTGACGAGCGTGGTGCCGGGCTCTTCCGTGGTGCCGGCCTGCCGGAACCAGTCGGGTCCGTGGCGGGCGATGAGGGCGAGGTGGGCGAGGGTCTCGGCGTTGTGGACGAGGGTGGGACGGCGGGCGACCCCGCGTTCGTGGCTGCGCGGGGGGCTGCCCTGCGGGCGAGCGGGGCCCCCGTTGAGCCAGTTCACCAGTGAGGTCGACTCGCTGGACACGTAGCCGTGCGGCAGGGCGTGCAGGTGTATCCGTACGGGGTCGAGGCGGGTACGTCGTCGCTCCTCCACGGCGGTGCAGAGCTGCCGGTGCTGGGCGGTGCGGGTGCGAGGCAGACACACGTGGACGGTGTCGGCTCCGAGCTCGGTCGCCGCCAGGACCGCGCCGTCGAGGACCAGGTGGGGTGCGACAGCGAGCAGGAACTGGTCCTTGCGGCTGGCGGGTTCGCTCTCCATGGCATTGACGACGATCACGGCCGGGCCCCGGCAGCCCAGCACGCCCCGCAGTTTCCGGGCGGTCGGAAACCCGGCGCCACCGCGTCCGGTGAGCCCGGCCGCCTCGACCGCGTCCAGCAGCGGCCCCGGAATGTTTCCGTCGAGGGGAGGCTGCCCGTGGCGTCGCAGGTGGTCGGTCAAGGTGGCGGGTCGCCCGGTGGCATGCCATTCCGCCAGCAGCCGCGCGCCGGAGCCGTCCGGCCCGGGTGTGCGGTGGTGGGGCGCGAAGGGCACCTCGGTCGAGGAGTTCACCGGCCACCCCCGGGCACGAGCGCGTTCGCGGCGGCTTGATGGGACCAGCCGGCCTGGAGCGGCCCAGCGGCCAGGAAGGCGGTCAGCACCACCGGTACGGCCATCGCGGTCGCGGCGGCCACGAGACGACCGGCCACCCGTCCCGGACCGGCCTTCGCAAGGCGCCACCACACGGCAGCGACCACCGAGGCCAGGCAAGCGGCGTAGAGCCACAGCTGGAGGGGGAGGCGGGTGTCGGTGCCGGTTCCGGCGCCGTGGAAGAGGGCCAGCGGCCAGGCGGCGTAGGCCAGCCAGTGCACGGCCTTCCAGCGCCGCACCCCCAGCCGGAGCCGCAACGCGCTGGTGATCAGCACCGCGAGCAGCAGATCGACCGCGGCAGTGCCCAGCCCGAGCCAGAGCGGACGGTACGACGCCCCGAACGGGACCACGGACACCGCCCACCCCAGATGCACGAACGGATCGAGCACCGCCGTCACCACGTGCACGGCGAGGAACACCAGGGTGAGCAGGGACAGGTTGCGGTGCAGCAGCCCGATCCCGAACCGGCCGATCCGGCGGGGTGCGGACCGCCCGCCGGAGGCGATCCCGAGCACCACGGTGGCGGTGAGCAGGATCAGCGCGAGGGTGCCGCCGGCGCGGCTGGCGTACCACAGGGGGCTGCCGGTGAGGGCGAGTGTCGTCATCGCGGAACTCCGAGGTCGGGAGCCGGTGAGTCGGGCGGCCAGCCGCCGAGGGGCACGACGGCGCCGTCGAGGCCGACCAGGCGGGCGGGCAGGCCGGTGGAGCGCAGCCAGTGCACGGCCCGCTCGCCGAGCACGACCGCCGCCGTACTCGCTGTGTTGGCGTCCACGCAGGTGGCGGCGGCGACGGTGACCGTGCGCCACACGGGCGCGGCCGGTTCCCCGGAGACCGGGTCGACGATGTGGTGCAGGGCGCGCCCGCCGCGCCGCCATGTGCGCACCCGGATGCCGGAGGTCGCCAGGGCCCCGCAGGTCACGGCCACGGCGGGGCCCGGCTCCGTCACAAACTGCGCGTGGTCGTCGGCGAGCGCGATCCGCCAGCCGCCCTCCGGCGCCGGCCCGGCCACGGCCAGGTCGCCGCCGAGACCGACCAGCACCCCGCGGCCGGTCGCTGCGGCGGCCTGGTGGACGGCGCGGTCGGCGGCGAGGGCCTTGGCGGTGGCGCCCAGGTCGAGGCGGGTGCGCGGGGGCAGACACAGCCGCCGGGTGCGCGGGTTCCACCTGATGCTTCGCCAGCCGGGCGCGGGGCGGCCGACGGGCACCGGACGGGCGTCGTCGGGGCGCACGGAGGCGAACGTACGGTCGTAACCGAGCGCGATCACCGCGCTGCCCACGGTCGGGTCCACCGCGCCGCCGGTGATCCGGGCGGCCCGCAGGGCGGCCTGGAGCGCCTCGGCGAAGTGTTCGCTCACTGTCGTCGGGGTGCCTGCGCCCAGGTTGACGCGGGTGAGTTCGGAGTCCGGCCGGAAGCGGCTGCAGGCCAGGTCGACGGCTCGGAGCTCGGTGCGCAGAACCTCCTCCGCGACGGGCAGGGCACCCGGGTCGGTGACGAGCACGGTGGCGGTGGTGCCAAGGGCGGGGAAGACGGCTTGGGCGGGGGAGGGGGCCGGCGTATGCGTGGTCATGACGCCCCCGTCGTCGTGTGCGGCTGTTGCCGGGTGGGAGCCGGTGGTTGGGCAGGAGGCTGCGGCGTCGGCTGAGCGGCAGGAGCAGCGCCCTCGTCCTCGTCGTCCTCGTGATGGTCGCTTCCCTCGGTCCCTCCCGTCGCAGGGGCGGAGGACGACGTCGCGGGGTTCTGCACGGATGGGGTGACGGCCGGTGCGGGAGATGCCGAGCCTCCTGGCAGCAGGTGCGTGTAGAGGCTCCCCAGCCCCGCCGCGCCGGCCACCGCGGTGACGGCGATCCACCGGGTCAGACGGCGGCTGCGGAGGAGGCCGCGATCGCGCGCGAGCGGAGAACCGGTCGGTGGGGGCGTCGGCGGGAAGTCGTCGGGCGGAGATGCCATGGCGGGACTCCTGGAGGGTCAGCGGCCGGATCGGCCGCGTACACCTCCAGGCTGTGCTCACGGTTCTGCGGAACTGGCTCACCTCTTCTTCGGATCCGGTAAAGATCTCGGTCCACCGGCCCGCTCCCGTCCGCGTTCCTGCCACAGCGGCAGCTCCAGTACGACGGTCAGCCCGCCACCGGGGGTGTCCTCCAGCCGTACCGTGCCGCCGTTGACAGTGACGAGGCGGTGGACGATGGCGAGCCCGAGCCCGGTACCGCCGGCCTCGGGGTTGCCGAACCGGCGGAAGGCGACCGCCTTCGCCCCGGCCGTCATCCCGGGACCGTCGTCCCGGACACGCACCCGGGCGGTGGCTCCGGCCGCACGGCGGTCGAGGCTGATGCTCCCGCCTGACGGCACGGCGTCCACGGCGTTGGCGATCAGGTTGTCGAGGATCTGCTCCAGGTGCCCCGCCCCCAGCGCGACGATCGGCGCCACATCGTCGGACTCGGCGGCCAACCGGACGCCGCGCTCCTGGGCGACGGGTGCCCAGGCGGCCACCCGTTCGGCCACCACCTCGTCGATCGGCACGGCGGTCGGGCGGGGCGTGGACTGTTCGGCGCGCGCGACCGCCAGCAGCCCGTCGACCAGCCGGGACAGCCGGGAGATCTCCTCCTGGGCGGCGGCAAGATCGGCGGCGGCGTCGTCGTCCGCGCCGGCGGCCAGGATGTCGAGACGCAGGCGCAGCGCGGCCAGCGGGGTGCGCAGCTGATGGGACACGTCCGCGATCACGGCTCGATGGCCGTGCACCAGGGATTCTGTGCGCGCCGCCATGGTGTTGAAGGTGGTGGCGAGCCGGCGTACCTCCGGTGGACCGGCTCCCACGTCGGCCCGCTCGTCGAGAGCGCCCTCGCCCAGCCGCTGGGCCGATGCGTCCAGTGTCGACAGGGGCCGGCTCACCCAGCGGGCGAGGCGGACGGACAGCAGCACGGAGGCGGCAAGTCCCGCGACACCGATCGCTGCGGACCAGCCCCAGATCGCGGCGATCCGGGCATCGAGCGGAGCGGCGGAACGGGCCAGGACCACTGCGCCGGCGGGCGCGCGCACGTCACCGGCCGGTTCCGCGACCAGCAGGCGCCCCTCGCTCTCCGGGGGTTCCGGCTCGCGTCCGCGCAGCACATCCTCGACCGACTCCTCCGCCTCGTCACCCTGCGCTGCGCCGCACGGCGTACTGGCCACCAAGCGCGCGGAGGCGTCGTACACGGCGGCGCAGTCCCCCGCCCGCGCGGCGGCATCCATCTCCTTGCGCATGACGCCGGCCGGTTTGCCGTCGGAGAGGTGTTCCTCGGCCGCCGCGGCGATCACCCTCGTGGCTGCGCGCTGGTTGTCGCGGTAGGCGACACGCTCACGCGCCGTCAGCGACACCGCCAGCGGCACCACCGCCAGTACCAGCAGCACAGAGGTCAGGACCACAAGCGTCCAGGCGATCCGGCGGGTCACGACTACTCCGGAGGCGCCTGGACCGCCCCGAGCCGGAAACCGTGCCCGTAGACCGTCTCGATCAGCCCGGGCACGTCGAGCTTGCGGCGCAGCGCCGCGATGTGCACGTCCAGCACCTTCGTCGGTCCGTACCAGTGCGAGTCCCAGGCCCGCTCCAGGATCTGCTGTCGGCTCAGCACCCGGCCCGGATCGGCGGCCAGGCACTCCAGGATGCCGAACTCCTTCGGCGTCAGCGCCACCGCACGCTCGCCCACCGACACCTGCCGGGTGCGCAGGTCGAGTGCCAGCGGCCCGTGCCGGACGATCTGCGGCCCGGCCGGGCGCCGCCGACGCAGCACCGCCCGGATCCTCGCCAGCAACTCGGCCAGCCCGAACGGCTTGACCAGGTAGTCGTCGGCCCCCTCGTCCAGGGCCACCACCCGGTCCGCTTCCTCGCCCCGCGCCGTCACCGCGATGATCACGGCATCCGACCGGGCACGCAGCTTCCGGCACACCTCGACGCCGTCGATGTCCGGCAGCCCCAGATCCAGCAGGACGACATCGGGAGGGGCGGCTGCCAGGGCGGCCCCGCCGCTGCGGACATCCTCGACGGCGTAGCCGGCCTGCCGCAGCCCGCGCACCAACGACTCGGCGATACCCCGGTCGTCCTCCACGACCAGCACCCGCGTCTCCTCAGCCGCGCCGGTGGCCTCAGCGTTCATCCGCGTTACCCGCCTCCTCGACGATGCGATCGACTCCATCGATCCTTCTTCCAGCCTCCGCTCCCGTCGGGCCTGGGCGGTAGGGGCCATCCGTCCCCCTACCGCCATCGCCGGCACCTGCTGCCCGGCGGCCTGCAGAGCTGCCATCAGTGCAAAGGCACTGAGCGCGTGAGGACGAAGTCGGCACAGTCGGACAGCGTGGTGAGCCGGGGGGCGTCCTCGTCCTCGATGCGGACACCGGACCGTTCGCTGAGGACCTCGACGAAACTGAGGAAGTCGAGGGAATCCATCTCCAGCACGTCGCGGAACGCGTCGTCGGGCCCCAGGGCGGCGGCGCCCGCGCCGGGGACGACACGGGAGATCGACTCCATGACCATGTCGAGTGCTTCGGTTCGGTTCATGTTCACAGCTGCTCCGGGTTCTGCAGGAGTCGGGTGACGGCCGTGAGGTGGCGGGCGCCGACGGCGCCGTCCGTCGCACCGTGGTCGGCGGAGAGGGGCGCCGTGACCACGGGCCGCACGCCGAACAGGCCGTCGACGGTCCACGGCCGGTCGACGTGTTCCAGCCCGGGAACGGACGCGCGGCGCTCGGCGACCGTGGGCCGGCAGAGCTCCTCCCGGCACTGCCCCTGATCTCCAGAGTCCCCGAGCCGGGCCGTGACTGCACTTCGGCCGCGGGACACGGCCCGACGGAACGGGCGGGGGCATTCTCCTGTGCCTCCGGTCGAGAGCGAAGGTGTGGCGGACCGGCCGGCAGCCGCCGGGGCGGCTTGCTCGCCGAGCGGGAGAGGAACCACAGCCGGCCTGTAGGCGCCACCGTCTGCTCCGGCCTCGTGTGATGTGAGGCAAGGCCCTCGGCCGGTCCGGGCTCTGCGATCACGTCGTCGCGGCGCAGGCCGGGCTCAACGGCATAGCGGATCGAGCCCGGCACGCTGAGCAGGGACAGAACCCGCCACAGGGAACGCGCGTAGTGCTCGGCGCGCTGCGGGCCGTCCCACTCGTACACGCCGCGGTAGCGTTCGCGCTCGTCGTGGGCCAGCCACAGTTTCGGGGTGAAGCCGGGGAAGCCGACGAACAGTTGGGGTGTTGCGCGGAGGTGCCGTCGGCGAAGTGGAGCCGCGTCCCCAGCCGTTCCTTCGCCAGGTGGATCCGGTGCCCCACGAGCAGCGAGAAGGTGGCGAGGAAGCATGTGGCCACGGCACGCCACTCCTCGCCAGGGACAAGCGGTCCCCGTTCATGCAGGGCGGCCCCGGTAGGGCGCGGACAGGTGCGGGCACCGTGCCTGTTTGCGCCGCCACTGACGTGAGGCTCCCGAACGGCCCCGCCCCACAGGTTGAAGGTCAACCTAGTCCGGCTCCATGTAGGGGCGGCGGAAGATCGGGGCCTGACTGTCGGCGTGCGGGCGGATGGCTTCCAACGCCTGGGCGACGGCCGCCTGAAAGGAGCCGCTCGTGTCGATCCCGACGGCATCCGGCCACGGGGGTTCCGTGACAGCCATGGCGGTGGCCACATCGCGGTCGGCGTCGGACACACCGGGCGCTCGGGTGGCCAGGCGGGCGGCCGTCATCTCGCTCGGGACGTGGCAGTGCAGGGCCACCAGGTCGGCGTGCGTGCGCTCGGCCATGCGCAGGGCGGCTTCCCGTTGCTGCGCGTCGTGCCACGTGGCGTCCAGGACCACGGATTCGCCGCGGGACAGCAGACTCGCCGCGCGGTCGAGCAGAGCCGCGTACGTCTTGTCGGTCCACTCGGGTGAGTAGATGCCCTCGCCGTAGGCGGCGGCTGCCGACTGCTCGGCCGGGATGCCCGCCAGTTCCTTGCGGAGGCGGTCGCTGCTGAGCAGCGTGACGCCGAGGCGGTCGGCGAGCGCTCCGGAGAGCGTCGACTTGCCGCTGCCCGGGAGGCCGCCGACGAGGGTCAGGCCGACGGCGGAGGCGCGCAGGTGCTGCAGGGCGGCGGTGACCAACCGGCGAACGGCGGCCTCCGCTCCCGGCGTGCCCTGGCGTGCCTGAATCAAGGAGACCTTGGCACGGACGAACGCGCGGTAGGCGACGTAGTGGTGGCGCAGGGACGGCGGCGCCGGGTCGCCGGAGTACTCGCCGTACTCGGCGAGGAAGAACGCCGCGGCCTGCGGGGCGCCGAGTTGTTCCAGGTCCATGGCCAGGAAGGCGGCGTCGTCGAGGCCGTCGACGTAACGAAGAGCGTCGTCGAACTCCAGGCAGTCCAGGACGCGCGGGCCGTCGTCGAGGCAGAAGATGTCCTCGGCGAGCAGGTCCCCGTGACCGTCGACCACCCGCCGCTGCTCGATCCGCATGTCGAACAGGTGCTCTCGGCCCGCGAGATATCGGCGCACGAGGCGTACGGTCTCCGGCACGCCGTCGGGTGCGGTGCCGTCGTCGGACAGTGCGCGGACCTGGGCGAAGCTCGCCTCCCAGCGCGAGGCCAGCGCGTCGCGGGTACCTTGCTCGTTCACTTCCGGGCCGCGAGGGGCGCTCGCGTGGTGGGCGGCGAGCAGTCGGGCGATCGCCCGCAGGGCGTCGTCGACGTCGACGCCCTGCCGTACGAGCCGGGCGAGACGGCGTTCGGTGGGCATGCGGCGCATCACGACGACGGGTTCGGGCACGTCCGCGTCCGGGCTGTGGAACTCGCCGACGCCGAGGTAGACGTCGGGGGCGAAGCGACGGTTGAGAGCGACCTCCTGCTCACACGCCGCCCGCCGCGCGGCCACCGTCGTGTAGTCGAGGAACGTCAGGTCGACCGGCTTCTTCACCTTGTAGGCGCGGTCCCCGACGAAGAGCACCACCGCGGTGTGAGTCTCATGCACCTCGGCGCGCGGGAGCGACGGAGCACCGGCGGCGGCATCGGGCCCGGGTGCGAACCCGTCGGCTCGCACCGCCGCCTGCGACTCCCCGTAACGGCTCGGCTCAGTCATGAGGGATGACGGCGACCGGGCAGCGCGCGTGGTGGACGGCGGCCTGGGCCACGGGCCCGAGACGTGGTGTCACGGGCGGATGGTGCCTGCGCCGGCCGACAACCAGGAAGTCGGTGCTCTCGCAGGCCCCTACAACGGCCCTGGCAGGGCTGTCGAGGCGGACGGTCTCGGCCACGACCACGCCAGGGAACTTCTCATGCCAGGGGCGGAGCGCCTGGTCCAGCCCCTTCCGCGCGTCCTGCCGGACCTCGTGGGTCACGGTGTGGTCCACCCCCCAAGGGGCGTACGCATGGAGCGGCACGCTGCGGCCGTGGACAGCGCGCAGGGGCACGCCCCGCGCCGCGGCAGCGGTGAAGGCGTAGTCGAGCAGGTCGTCGCACGGAGCGTTCAACTTCAGGGCCACCACCACGGCACCGGGCGACCCCGATTCGGGCGGGTGTCCTTCTTCCCGCCGTTCGGCGCGCACCAGTACGACGGGCCGTTCGGCGTGGGCCACGACGTGCATGCTGATGTCTCCGAGGAAGTAGCTCTCCACGGGAGTGAGGCCCCGTGAGCCGAGGACCAGCATCTCGGACTCCGACGCTGCTTGGAGCAGTGCGTTCTGGGCGTCGTCGGCGACCAGGTTGCCCACGACGGCGAGGCCCGGGTGGCGGGCCTGGAGTTCCACCTGGGCGTTGTGCATGAGCCGCTTCGCCCAGTAGTTCTGGTCGACTTCCGCGGGGATGCGCGTCGGTTCCGGCACCAGCAGGGGCCAGGCGTGGAGCAGGCGCAGGGTGAGCTTGCGCCGCTCGGCTTCGTCGGCGGCCCAGTGGGCGGCGGCGAGGCTCTCGGGTGAGCCGTCGAGGCCCACGGTGAGGACTCGTTCCATGGCGACTGCCTCCGTATCGGTGGAAGCTGGAATAAACGGTAAGCGTGGTCACCGTCCGGCGCCTGCTGTGGCCGCTGCTCGTCGATGGTCGTACAGGTCGGCCGTGGGGCCGCGCACCGCCACGGCGCTTCTACACCGAGGACTACCCCAGATCTCCTCGCGGCGCATGTGCTCCCCCGGCGAGGCGGCGTTTGCCGGGGCGTGAGGTCGAACAAGGAGGAGGTGGCTGCGGTGGTGGTTCCCCTGGTGGTCGGCGTCGACGGATCCGAGAGGAGCCTGGAGGCGGTGGACTGGGCAGCGGACGAGGCACTTCGGCACGACGTGCCCCTCCATGTCCTGCACGCGGCCGTGACGGATCACGAGGTGCCCGATCTGACCGCCGTCGCCTCGGAGCGAGCCAGGAAGCGTGCACCGGCTGTGCGGCTCTCAAGTGAGGTGGTGCATGAGGACGCGGCGTCTGCCCTGGTCGGCGAAGGGCGCAACGCCTTCGCCCTGGTGCTTGGATCCCGGGGGCTGGGGGATCTCTCCGGGCTGCTCCTGGGCTCGGTCAGCCTGGCTGTGGCCGCCCACGCCGACTGCCCGGTCGTCGTGGTACGCGGTGGGGCGGAGCATCGCGACAGCCGGTTCGGGAGCGTCGCCGTCGGGGTCGAGGACGGCGAAGGCAGCGGTACGGCCGTGCAGTTCGCGTTCCGCGACGCCCATGTGCGGCGCTGCCGGCTGGTGGCGGTGCACGCCTGGAGCGTCCCGGTCGGGAACCCCGGGCCGCCGGGCCTGTCCGGATACACCTTCCGAGCCCTCCGGCGCCCGCCGAAGCAAGTACTCGCTGACGCGCTGCGCGACCCCGTGGAGCGGTATCAGGATGTTCCGGTGAGCAGTGAGGCGGTCGAGGGGCCGGCGCGACGGGCGCTGCTGGAAGCCGCAGCCGGCGCTGATCTGCTCGTCGTCGGAGCCCGCAGACGACACGGACACGTCGGTCTGCAGCTGGGTCTGGTCAACCACGCGGTGCTGCATCACGCGCCGTGTCCGATCGCGGTCGTTCCGCAGATATGACAGGGACGGGCGGGGTGGGCCGAATGGTCGGGCGGGAGGGACCTTCGACCCCGTGACCGGCTTCTGCCGCACTTGGAAGGTGGTGAGGAAGGCACCGAGGCGGTGGGGAGGCGCCGGCAACTGCTGGAGGCAGACCATGAGCGCACAGGATTCGCCGCATGCATCCGGTTCGCGCGGGCCGCACCACAAGCAGGACCGGCCCAAGCGCGCCAACCCGCTGAGACGTACGTCCGACCGCGTCGAAGCCTGGTGCTCCGGCTTGCTGCTCCTGGTACTCGCCCTCGGACTGCCGGCGGCTTCGGTGAGCGCGGGTCTGGCTGCCTACGAGTCCACGATGCGCACCGTCCAAGCCCAGTCCGCGGAACGGCACCAGATCACCGCACGAGTGACCTCGGCGTTCGGAGCAGCACCGGGCAGTGCCGCGGACGAGAAGCAGAAGGTGAAGGTCAGCTGGATTGGGCGGGATGGCCGGCGGCAGATCGGAACCACCTATGTACCGCTGGCCACGACCGCGGGCTCGGCCGTGCGGATCTGGGTGGACCGGGCGGAAACCGTTCAGGGCCCGCCGATGTCCGCAGACAACGCCACGGCCACCGGCTGGCTGTCGGGCGGCATGACAGCGGCCGGCGTCTACGCCGCCTTCGTGGTGGGGCGTAAAGGCGTGCGTCTGGCGCTGAACCGCAGAAGGTACGCGCAGTGGGACGCCGAATGGCACCTTGTGGAGCCGCAGTGGTCCGCGAGGTTCCACCGGTGACAGGCCGGGGCCCTGTGGTGGTTCTGAGGAGGTGACGCCGATGTCCGATGCGGTGGCCACTGATCTGTACGAGGTCACCATGGCGATGTCGTACCTGAAGGAGCGGCTGACCGGCCCGGCGGGAGCTGACATCAGCTGAGCCGCTCGCGCGTGGGGTGGGCCTGTCGTCCCATGCGGCGGCGTGTCATGCGTGGCACGTTGGATACAGCACCATTGTGAGGAGAGGGCGGCGATCATGCGAGCTCACCTCGGCGACCGACTCGTCATCGAAAGCCCGACGACCTGGGCCAAGCGCGACGGCGAGATCGTCGGACTTCACCACGAGGACGGAACACCTCCCTACGACGTGCGCTGGTCGGACACCGACGAAGTGACGCTCGTGTTCCCCGGGCCAGACGCACACATCCGCCATGTCGAGCACGAACAGCCTGGGAGCACTCACACGTCTTCCCAGCCCGACACGGGTGCGGCGAAGGCCGTGTCCGCAGCCGCGCCGACAAGGAAGTCCAACCCCGGCGATATCGGTCGGCGCGTGGCCGTCGAGCGTCACAGGCAGAAGCTCAGCCTGGATGAGACAGCCCGCCGTGCCCGCATGTCTCCTCACTACCTGGCGTACCTGGAGGACCATCCCGCCGACCCGACGGTGGCGACCCTGATCAGGCTGGCTGACGCGCTGGGCACCACTGTCACCGCTCTGCGCGGGGCAGGGATCGATTTCCCTCCCGGCCAAGGCCAGGCGCTGTTGCACCCTCAGCTGCGGGATCTCAGTCCGGAGGAATGCCGCGATCTGCTCTCGACGCATGGCGTGGGGCGTGTCGCGGTATCGACGCCGGGCGGGCCGGCCGTGGTTCCGGTCAACTACGAGGTCGTCGACGGCGCGATCGCGTTCCGGACCAAGCCGGACTCGGTCCCGGCGAGGGCTGTGGGATCCGAAGTCGCCTTCGAGGTCGACCATGTGGACGAGGCGATGAGCCAGGGCTGGAGTGTGCTCGTCGTCGGATCCGCGCGGGTGGTCACCGAACCCGACGCGGTGAGGCAGTTGGCCGATCGTGCTCACACCACGCCGTGGCCCGGGGGCGAACGCGAGATGTGGGTCTCGATAGAGCCCACGCGCCTTACGGGACGCCGCATCGGTCCGGCCGATCAGTAAACGACCTTGGGAGCGATTGAGATCGAGGCGTGCCGGCCTCGTGGGTCGGCTGGTGGATGATCAGTGGGCAGACTGCCGGGCGAGCACCAGTTCGGTGCTTGGCCTGCGTCGGGTCGCCCGCCGGGCGGAGCGGTCCGAGACCGGTCCGGCGATCGCAAGGCGGGTACTGGCGAAAAGGTGGTGGTCTTGATGGTGATCATTGCGGAATGAGTCTCGGCGAGCTGGTGCCGGCCCGCACGACCGCCCGCTGGTCGCCACCAGGCGAACCCCGGGCCAAGACGCCCCGCCTTCAATTGGAGGGGCAGCGGCGGCTCCCGGCTTACCGCGCGCCCGCCGGTCGGCCCGGAGCGGTGGATTCGCCGGTGAGAAGGGGCTCGACGTCCACGACGCCTTCCACGGCGCGTACGAGGCGCACCGCGACGGAGATGAGGGAGGTGTCGTGGATGTGTCCGCGGAGGGTGACGACTCCCTCGTGCACGTTCACGTGGATGGCGTGGCTGAAGGCCGGGAAGAGGTAGGACACCACGGTGCGACGGACCTCCTCCTCGATGTCGTCGTCCGACCGCAGGAAGACCTTGAGCAGATCGGCGCGGCTGACGATGCCCTGGAGCATGCCGATGTCGTCGACCACGGGCAGCCGCTTGACCTTCCGGACGGCCATGATCCTGGCGGCCTGGGCCAAAGTTGCGTCAGGGTGCACGGTGACGGCGGGAGTGCTCATGAGCTCCCCGGCCGTCGTCGCCCCGGCCTTGGCGACATCGGCCAGGCGCTGTCGCTGCTCGTGAAGGCTCTGCTCGACTTCGCGGAATTCCTCCTTGGGCAGCAGGTCGGCCTCGGAGACGACGCCGATGACGCGCCCCTCGCCCTCCAGGACCGGCATGGCACTGACCTTCCACTGCTCCATGGTCTGGACGATCTCCTTGAAGGGCGCGTTGCGTCCGACGGCCACGACCGTCTGAGTCATCACATCGCTCACGATGTGCGGAGTTTCGGGCATGACACACCACCTCATCTCGCTTGGTCAGGGCACCTCGCCGGCGCCGTGGGGCCCGTACAGGTCGAGCAGCCGCACGCGCGCGGACCTGAGCCGGCGCGCGAGCACCCTGGAGACATAGGTGCACATCTCGTGGTCCAGCCCCGGGTCCTTCGCGCACAACTCACGGACCGCCGCCGCGTCGAACTCGTACGCACGCACCGGGCTGGCGGCCTCGGCCCCCAGATGCCACTGATGGGGAGGGACCAGCCAGGACCAGCCGAGGAGCTTTCCGGGGCCGAGGGACTCGACGACCGCCGCCTGCCGGCCGGGCACGTGGAGGTCGAGAGCGACCGTGCCCGTGTGGATGATCCAGAAGCGGTCGGCCTTTCCGCCCTCGTTGAAGATGCGCTCGCCGGTCGCGAACGACACCTCACGTGCGAGCGGCATGAGCTGCTCGCGGTGCTCCTTGGTCAGGGCGCCGAATACGCCGGTCCTCGCAACCACTGTGGCCTTCCCTTCTCCATGGCCTCGAAAGCGGAGGGCGTGCTTCGTGACCGGTCACGGACGTCTCACCGTGCGGGGCCGTGGTCTTCGTCGGCTTGATGGCGCGTGTCGGCGATTGGGCACACCCACCGCTGTCTTCGTCCCTGCGGTATGACTCCACGATGGCCGCAAACCGGCGCGGTGCAACTGGGACGGAGATCTGTGCCCCCGCCGGTCCGCGTGGCACGAAGTCGGTCCTCGTGTCGCGATGGGCCCAGGGCGGTGTCACGGTATTCACAGGAGGTCTCGCGGTTCGCTGGCAGGAAGGCGGTGGGGAGGATGGAGCTCCCGCTGGTCGTGGGTGTCGACGGATCGGATTCCAGCCTGCAGGCCGTGGACTGGGCGGTGGACGAGGCGGCCCGCCACGGACTGCCCTTGCGGATCGTCTACGCCTCCTTGTGGGAGCGGTACGAGGGAGCCCGCCCGTCCTTCAGCGACGGCCGCCCGTCCGAAGAGATCATGGCGGGGCACATCGCCGCGTCCTGCGCGGACCGCGCCCAGCGGCGCAACCCGGAGCTGAAGGTGTCGAGCGAAGTACTGCCTGACGACGCCGTGTCCGTGTTGCTGCACGCCGCCCATGAGTCCTTCGCCCTGGTCACGGGATCCCGTGGCCGCAGTGAGATCGCCGGCATGCTGCTGGGCTCGGTCAGCCTCACGGTGGCCGCCCGCGCCGTCTGCCCGGTCGTCGTGGTCCGTGGCGGGGAGCGGAACCGGCAGAGCTCCCACGGCCGGGTCGTGGTCGGCGTCGGCGACTCCACCGAAAGCTCTGCCGCCGTACGATTCGCCTTCCAAGAAGCCGAGGCGCGCGGCTGCGCACTCCATGCCGTACGGGCCTGGCGCCGCCCCGCCCACGAACACGTGGACCAGCCCTTGGTCGCAGACGATGCCGTCTCGGCCCACGAGGAACGCGCCTCCACTCTCCTCGCCGACGCACTGCGCGACGCCGACCGGGACCACCCCCGGATCGACGTGCATCGCCAGCCGGTCGAGGGCCCCGCTCACAAGGTCCTCCTGGACGCATCGGCCGACGCCGACCTGATCGTCGTCGGTGCACTGCGCAGGCACGGCCACTTCGGTCTCCAGCTCGGCCGGGTCGCCCACGCCCTGCTGCATCATTCCGCATGCCCGGTCGCCGTTGTCCCGCAGCGAACCTGAACCTCCGCAGAGCGTCGTGAAGGGGAGAGGGCGAGGTCGGCCGAATGTCGCAGTGGACCTGGGAGTACGAGGGATACGACCCCACTGTCGAACAGTTGCGCGAAGCGCTGTGCACGCTCGGCAACGGCTACTTCGCCACGCGCGGCGCGGTGCCTGAGTGCAGAGCGGGCCTGACGCACTACCCGGCCACCTACGCGGCCGGGCTCTACAACCGCCTGGAGTCGACCGTGGCGGGACGCCGGGTTGTGAACGAGGACCTGGTGAACCTCCCGAACTGGCTGCTCCTGAGATTCCGCCTCCGCTCCGCCGACGGATCGGCGGGCCCGTGGTTCTCCCCCGACACTCAGCGGGCGACCGACCACCGGCACACCTTGGACCTGCGCCGAGCCACGCTGACGCGCACCTTCCGGTTTCAGGACGACAAGGCGCGTGTGCTGAGCGTGGAGCAGGTCCGTCTGGTGCACATGGCGGACCCTCATCTGGCCGCGCTGCGGACCGTGTTCACGGCCGAGGACTGGTCGGGCGAGATCGAGATCGAGTCCGGTCTCGACGGGGAGGTGATCAACGGCAATGTGCACCGGTACCGCGCCCTCAACAGTCACCATGTCACCCGTGTACGGACCGGGGCCCAGGAGCCCCGGACGGTCTGGCTGAGCTGCCGGACAAGCACCTCGGACATCGGTCTCGCCATGGCCGCCCGGACCGTCGTCGTCGGCCGGTCATCGGTCTCGTCCGAGCTCCGTCCCGCCCGCCACCGCGCCGTCCACCGCCTGGTGGTCCCGATCGCCCCCGGCCGACCCGTCACCGTGGAGAAGACCGTGGCGCTGCACACCTCACGCGACACGGCGATCAGCGACCCGCTTCAGGCAGTGCTCGACCGGGTGTTCACGGCGGGGGACTTCCCGGCCCTGCTGAACTCCCACGTCGCAGCCTGGGAGCGGTTGTGGCGGCGCGCGGACATCCAGGTTCCCGGCCGGGCCGGCCGTGTGCTGCGCTTCCACCTCTTCCACGTCCTGCAGACGCTGTCACCGCACACAGCGGACCTGGACGTGGGTGTCCCGGCCCGGGGGCTGCACGGCGAGGCGTACCGGGGCCATGTCTTCTGGGACGAGCTGTTCGTCCTGCCGTATCTCAACCTGCACTTTCCGGAGGTCTCCCGGGCGCGGCTGAACTACCGCTATCGGCGCCTCCCACGGGCCTGCCGGGACGCCGCCGCGATCGGCCGGGGCGGGGCGATGTACCCGTGGCAGAGCGGCAGCGACGGCCGCGAGGAGACCCAGGAGTGGCATCTCAACCCCTCCTCGGGGCGCTGGCTGCCCGACCACTCCCGGCTCCAGCACCACGTGGGATCGGCCATCGCCTACAACGTGTGGCAGTACTGCGAAGCGACCGGCGACACCGAGTTCCTGCACACCAAGGGCGCGGAGATGCTCCTGCAGATCGCCCGCTTCTGGGCGGACCTCGCGGTCCTCGACCCCGCCACGGACCGTTACCGCATCCGCGGTGTCGTCGGCCCCGACGAGTACCACGACTCCTATCCGGGCGCCGCCCTGCCGGGGCTGGACGACAACGCGTACACCAACGTCATGGCCGCCTGGGTCCTCACCCGCGCCCTGGACCTCCTGCGGCGCCTTCCCGCCTGGCGCCGGGACGAACTGCTCGATCGCATCCGGCTGGACGGCGAGGAACTGGCGAAATGGGAGGAAGTTTCCCGACGGCTGACGGTGCCGTTGCACCAGGGTGTCATCAGCCAGTTCGAGGGCTACGACGACCTCGCCGAGCTGGACTGGGACGCCTACCGGACGCGCTACGACAGCATCCGGCGGCTGGACCGGATCCTGGAGGCGGAGGGCGACACGGTCAACCGCTACAAGGCGTCCAAGCAGGCCGACGTTCTGATGCTCGGCTATCTCTTCTCGCCCGCCGAACTGCGGGACCTGTTCCGGCGTCTCGGGTACTACCTGGACGACGAGGTCTGGCGCAGGACCGTCGACTACTACCTGCGGCGCACCAGCCACGGCTCCACCCTCAGCGGGCTCGTGCACGGCCTGGTCCTCGTCAAGGCGAGACGAGCCGGTGCGTGGCAGTACATCCAGGAGGCTCTGGAGGCGGACATCGCCGACATCCAGGGCGGCACGACCGGCGAAGGCATCCATCTCGGAGCCATGGCCGGAACCCTCGACCTGGTCCAGCGCGGCCTGACGGGACTGGAGACGCGCGAGGACGCCCTGTGGCTGGACCCAGTGCCTCTTCCGGCCCTCTCCGCATACGGATTCTCTTTGCGCTACCGCGGCCACTGGGGCGTCGCCGTACGGCGACGGAGCGACCGGCTGCAGATCGGCATACCCGACTCGGAGGAGACACCGATCCGCGTTGTACTCCCGGACCGGGCCGTCACCATCGCTCCGGGAGAGACCTGCACGCTGGTGCTGCCGGAGAGCCGTCCCGCGCGGACAGGCATGCCGGGCCCCACGTCTGCCGCACGATCCGCGGACAGGCCATAGGCTCCGAAGACGGAGTTCCGCTTCAGGCGACAGGGCTGTGGGAGACGTGGATGAAGTGGTTGGTCTCGCTGGCCGGCGCCGGGCTTGTCATGATCACCCTGCGGGACCTGTTCCACACCCTCTGGCATCCCACCCGCCACGGCGGCCTCAGCCGCCTCGTCATGACGGCGCTGTGGCGGCTGGCCCGGCGCTTCCGCACGCCCAGGCGTGTGGTCGGTCTCGTCGGTCCGCTCGCCATGGTCACGGTGGTGAGCATGTGGGCCGTCACCGTCATCCTCGGCTGGGCCATCGTCTACTGGCCCCACATGCCCGAGGCGTTCACCTTCTCACCCGGTTCCGGGGCGGCACAGGAGCCGGCGCTGCTCGACTCCTTGTACCTGTCGCTCGTCACGGTGGCCACCCTGGGCTTGGGGGACATCGCACCCGCTGAGGGCTGGCTCCGCCTGGTCTCCCCGCTCGAAGCCCTCGTCGGCTTCGCCCTCCTGACGGCCACCGTCTCCTGGGTGCTGGAGATCTACCCGGCGCTGACCCGCAGGAGGGTCCTGGCCATCCGGCTGGCACTGCTGCGCGACGCGGACCCGACGCCGCAGCAGATCGACTGCACGGCGGGAGCGCTGCTGCTGGACAGCCTGGCCACGGAAGTCGTACGCGTCCGTATCGACTTCACCCAGTATGCCGAGGCGTACTACTTCCACGACGGCGAGGACCACTCGTCGCTCGCGGCCATGGTCGGCTATGCCGAAGCCCTCGCCCAACGCGGACAGGCAGCCCAGCGGCCGGAGGTGCGACTGGCCGGCGACCTGCTCGCCGGTGCGATGAAAGACCTCGCCGCCATCCTCGACCAACGTTTTCTCCATACGGGCGGAACGCCGACGGAAGTGTTCGACGCGTACGCCGCCGACCATGGCCGAGGCCGCGCGCAGCCCTGAGCAGCGGTGCACGCTGAGAAGGCGGGGAACCGTCCCTCGGCGAGGTGGGCGGGGCGGGTACATCACGGGAGCGGTCGATGGCGCCCAACGCACAGAGCCGTCCCGAGGCGGCTCCGCCACGGCCGTCAACCGGGGCAGCGGCAGTCGTAGGTCCGCCGCGAAGGCCGACCCGTGCCCGGACCAGAATGTCTGCGGCCAGTTTGTCGAGCATCTCCGTTGCCCGTTCGCGTTTGACTTGGACTCCCTTACCGGCCAGGAGGCGAGAGCGCTCTGGACAGTGATCCACGAGCGTCCCTGCCAGGCTGCTGTTGGTCAGCGACTTCGGCTCGCCCGCGATCTGGCGACGGTCGACGCGATGGCCGGTGCCACAGCGGTGAGACCTGGAGGCTCCCGCTGGAACCTGGGGCTGAACGGGACGGTTCGCCGCCGCCTCCTTCCTGCGTCGCTTCGGCCGTGGCCCGGTCATGCGCGTCAGCGCAGTCGCGGGGGCACTGGGCCTACTCCTCGTGATCGCGTCGTTCAACGCGGTGGTGGCCTGTTTCTCCGTGCTGCTGTGGGGGCTGGGTGCCTCACTCGGCTTTTCTCGCGCGCTCTCCGCCGCGGGGGAGTCGGGCTCGGACGAGACGGCTCGTCGCGACCATCGGTTACGTCGCGTTCCTCGTCGGGCCACCGGTGCTGGGCCTCCTGGGTGAACACGGCACAGGGGCCTGCCCATCGTGGTGGGCAGGTACGGACGGCGATCAGCAGCAGGCAGAGCAGGACCGCCACTTCCCCAGGGCCGAACATACGAATTTCGCTCGGTCGTCGTGGCGAGGGTGGTCAGTGAGAGGGACACAGCCGCGGGGACGGCGGCTCGCAGTGGGGGGTGGCCCACGCGGGCCGATGGGCGGAAGGCCAGGGAAGGGCCGGGAGTCCGAGCGACAGGAGCAGGAACACCGACCAGAGAAATTTGTTGTTGGTGACGGCGATGAGCACGTCAGCGACGGCCAGCACGAGCAGCATTGTGACGCTGGCAACGTGCAGGCAGCTCTGCCGGTGGGTCCGCTTCGCGGTGGTGCCGTCGGTCGCGGGCAGGAGGTTCACGCCTCGGCCGATTGGCCGAGGCGGACGGCAGGCGCGGGGGTCGCCTCGCTGGCGGTCCCCGCGCTTGGTCGTGACCCGGGTGGAGTCGTCAGTTGATACGGACGATTTTCCAGAGCTGGTCGTCGACGCTGACATTGTTCCACTGCACGACGGCTGCGCCGTTGGCGGTGGCGGACTGCGCGACGCCGGCGACGAGGGTGCTGTTCACGTTGCGGAGTTTGTAGTAGCCGCCGCCCGCGTCGGTGAGGGTCCACTTCTGGGAGTCGGCGGTGGAGGGCGTGTTCTGGACGACGGTGGCTCCCGCGGCGGTGGAGCTGTTACGAATGTCCAGATTCAGGTTGCTGTTGACACCCTTGACGGTCCAGGCTCCGCTGCCCGCGGACTGGAACGTGAACAACTGACAGGCGCAGGCGGAGTTCTGCCACTGGTCGACGGCCGTGTTGGTGGCGGTGGAAGCGTTGGGGATGTCGAGGTACTTGCCGCTGTTCTTGTTGACGAGCACGTACTGGCCCGTGCCCAGGGACGGCAGGTCGGTCTGGGTGAGGTTCCAACGCTGGCAGGCGCAGCTGGTGGTGTCCCACTGCCCGGCGGTGGTGCCGACGGTGGTGGAGGCGTTCGGGATCTCCAGGTACTTGCCGGTCAGCCGATTGACGAGGGAGAAGCCGCCGGCGGGGTTCGGGGAGACCGCCCACTCGTGGTCGACGGTGCCGTTGTCGTCCCACTGAAGGATCTTGGCGCCGTTGGCGGTGGACTGGTTCTCCACGCCCAGGACCTTGCCGCTCGCCACGTTGAAGATCTTGAAGTAGCCGGAGGGCTGCTGGACGAACCTCCACTTCTGGTCACCGGCGTTGTCGGCGTTCTGCTGGGTGGCATAGACGCCGTTGGCGGTGGAGCCGCCCGCGATGGTCAGCATCAGGCTGCTGCCCGCGTTGGAGACCGTGTAGGCAGCGCCGTCAGAGATGCCGCCGCCCAGGTCGATCGTGCTGTAGGTGACGGGGTTGGAGAGGTTGCTGCCTCCGCGGCCGCCGCTGAGTATCAGCAGGCTGTGTCCGTCGGAGAGGGGGGTCATGCCGCGGCTGTAGCCGCCGGCCACGTTGGCGTTGATGCGCGTCCAGGTGTTCGCGGCGCCGTTCTGGGTGTTGATGAACAGGTCGTCGGCGCTGTTGGCGCTGACGGCGAGGGTGCCGCCCGGGCCTCCGGTGGGCAGCCAGGTGACGTAGGGAGCGCTCTGGGGTACCACGCCGTCCGTCGTCCGCAGGGGGATGCCGGTGGCGGAGCCGAAGGCCTCGGGGTCGGAGGAGGTCTTGTAGTAGACGGAGAAGTTGCCTTCGGGGGCACCGCCGTACTCGTACGTCATGATGTAGTTGCCGTTGGGCAGCTTCGCGACGGTCGGCATGCCGGGACGGTTGCTGTAGGTGGGCATCGCCACGTCGTCCACGACCGGGCCCCAGGTGCGGGCGTCCGTGGAGACCTGGTGCACGACCTTCTGGCCGTGGGCGGGGTCGCGCTGGTCTGAGTAGTAGACGATCAGCTTGCCGTTGGCGTAGAGGAAGAACGGCTCCCAGACGGGCGTGTTCCCGTTGGTGTCGAAGGCGGCGCCGCCGGTGGCGATGTTGCTGACGAACGTCCAGGTCTGTCCGCCGTCGGTGCTGGCGTAGACATCGATCTTGATGGCCGAGCGGTCTGAGGGAACGGAGGCGCCGGCGGCCAGGATGGTTCCCGCCGGGAAGCCGCCCACCGCCGTGGGCAGTTCGAACAACTCGGGCTCCCAGCGCATGCCCCAGCCGTTCTGCGTGTCGGCGACGTCGGAGATCCTGCTCCAGGAGTTGCCGTTGTCGGTGCTGCGGTAGATCGGGAAGACGGGCGTGCCGGAGGTGTACTGCTCGAACGTGGCCAGCAGGGTGCCGTTGGCGGATCCGTTGTGCTGCAGGCGTACCGCTCGCGGGTACAGCGAACCGGGCGAAGGTGCGCCCGCGGGCGGGGTGTACATCGTCTGCGAGGGACGGGCCAGGGCCTGCGCCCGGTCCGCGGCGGGCAGCAACACCGTCGCCGCGGCGACGACCAGCGCCAGAATCATGAACAGGACGGTGGCGGGGCGGGAACGCTGAGCGGTGCCGGGTCTGACGACCGACAGAACAGGGGACATGGTGCGGCTCCCAGAACAGGGAAGGGATGGTGTGGTTCGGCGCCCGCCGCCCCGGAAAGATCCTGATGGAGGCGGCGAGCCCGCAGGCCGCGGCTGGCGTGCAGAAAGACGTCGGCGGCGCGGCGACGGGGATCGGCCGGCCTCATGGTGAGACGGCCGGCGAGCGGCAAAGCGGTGCCCGGGCGTGCGGGTGTTCTCCCTGCCGGGGTTCCTTTCAGACGGTGCGCTGCACCGTCTTGTCCTGGTGGGACGGCGGCGGCGCGGTCGAGCCGCGGAGGACGAGTTGGACCGGTGGGTCGCTCGCCTGCGGCAGGTCGGTGTCGGGCTTCTCGATCGCGTGCACGAGCAGGCGGATGCCTTCCCGGGCCGCGGCCTCGAAGGGCTGACGCACGGTGGTCAGGGGAGGGGAGACATAGGCGAAGACCGGATTGCCGTCGAAACCGACGACACTGATGTCCTCGGGCACGCGCCGCCCTGCGTCCCGCAGGGCGTGGATGAGGCCGATGGCCATCTCGTCGCCCGCGGCGAAGACCGCGGTCACCGAGGTGTCCGAGGCCAGAGCGTAGCCCGCCGCATATCCGGAGGCGGGCGACCAGTCACCGTTGAGCAGCGGCGGCTCGTGCGCGCCCCGCGCCGCCAGCGCCGCCCGCCATCCCTCTATACGGTCCTTGGTGGCGTACCACCGGCGTGGACCGGCGAGGTGGTGAACAGTCGCATGCCCCAGGTCCAGCAGATGCTCGGTCGCCGCCCGCGCCAAAGCGTGCGCGCCCACGCCCATGGTCACCGTCCGGGCGGCCGAGAACGCCGGCGGCGCACCAAGGAAAAGGACCGGCACGTCGACGCGTACGCCGACGTCTCCTTCCACGATGGGTTCGGAGACGACGACGCCGTCCACTCCTTGCTCCAGCAGCGACTCCACGGCGCCAGCGATGCCCACCGGGTCGCCGTCCGGCGTGTTGACCACACGGAGCGCGTAGCCGGCATCGCGCACGGCCCGCTCGATGTGCACGAGAAGGGAAGCGGTCCCGTACCCGACGGTTCCCAGGGCCACCACGCCGATCGAGCCGGTGCGCCCGGAAGCCAGCGTGCGCGCCGCCTGGTTGAGGCGGTAGCCGAGTTCTTCGGCGGCTGCGAGAACCTTTCGGCGAGCCGCGTCGGAGACATAGGGCTCGTTGTTGAGTACACGTGAGACCGTCTTGCGCGACACCCCTGCCAGGCGGGCCACGTCCGCGCTGCGCGGCGCGGATGAGCTCTCGTACTCGCCCATCGCTGGTGCCATGAAGTCTCCCGAAGGTCACACATCTGCATCGATCCTGGTCAACCGTATGACCACGCGGTCTGACCGCGTGGTCATGTCTACGTAGTCGAGAGCTGTACGTCAAGGGTCCGTGCGGCATCGATTTCGATGGAGGGCGCCGGATCCGGGGGAGTGCCGTCGTCCGGCGCGAGGCGCCGCAACGGCCGGCGCGGCGTCGTTCGCAGGATATATACGCGCTGGTCAAGTCGCATGTGATCAGTTGCTGCCGTGTTCACGGAGCGGGGCCGTCGCCCCCGGCCCGACGGGCAGGCGCCGGACTCCCGGACGTGTGCGGCCGGTCCTGTGTCCGGGATGAAGGGTCTTGACAGCTGCTCCCGGGAGCGTTCAGTCTTCCTCGCAACCGCCGGTCGTATTTGTTCGATCGTGTTGAGTCTGGGTCGCGTTGACGACCACCTCCCAGCCGCACCCCGCGGGTCGACCTGCCGTCTTGGGCTCGGGTCACCCTGTCAGGAGCCGAAATGCACTCTTCCTCCATCGGTCGCCCCATGCCTTCTCCCGGCCGCCGCACCGTCCTGCGCGGCGTCGCCGGCGCTGCGGTCCTGGGGGCCGGCATACCCCTGCTCAGCGCCTGTGGCTCCAGCGGCGCCGCTGCCGACTCGAAGACGGTCACCCTTGGCTCCAACGCCTCCGACGCCGTCCCGAAGAATGCCTTCGCCGAGATCTACGCGGCGTTCAAGAAGCAGTCCGGGATCACGGTCGACGTGAACACCAAGGACCACAACACGTTCCAGGAGCAGATCAACTCCTACCTCCAGGGCACCCCGGACGACGTGTTCAACTGGTTCGCCGGCTACCGCATGCAGTTCTTCGCGGCCAAGAAGCTCGCCACCCCCATCGACGACGTGTGGCAGAAGATCGGGGGCAACTTCCCCGACGCGATGAAGGCGCTCAGCAAGGGCGAGGACGGCAAGTACTACTTCGTGCCGATCTCCACGTCCATCTGGGGGGTCTTCTACCGCAAGAGCGTGTTCCAGCAGCACGGGTACACGGTCCCCACCACCTGGGACCAGCTGGTCGCGCTCTGCAAGCAGATGAAGAAGGACGGGCTCGTCCCGATCGCGTTCGGCGACAAGGACGCCTGGCCCGCGCTCGGCACCTTCGACCAGATCAACTTCCGCACCAACGGCTACGACTTCCACGTGGAGCTGATGGCGGGCAAGGCCTCCTGGACCGACGCCAAGGTCCGCAAGACCTTCGACCACTGGGCCGAGATCCTCCCGTACCACCAGGACGGCGCCGTCGGCCGCACCTGGCAGGACGCCGCCCAGACCCTCGTCTCCAAGAAGGCCGGCATGTACTTGTTTGGCAGCTTCGTGGCACAGCAGTTCACGAACAAGGCCGATCTGGACGACCTCGACTTCTTCGCGTTCCCGGAGATCGACTCCGCATACGGCCAGGACACCGTCGAGGCTCCCACCGACGGCTTCATGCTCTCCAAGGCCCCGAAGAACAAGGCCGGTGCGCTCAAGCTCCTGGAGTACCTGGGCAGCCCGGCAGCCGAACAGATCTACCTGAAGTCCGACCCGAGTCTCGTCGCCGCCTCCTCCATGGCCGACACCTCCTCGTACTCCGCGCTGCAGCAGAAGGCGTACGCGATGATCAGCGGCGCCAAGCACCTGACGCAGTTCATGGACCGCGACAGCCGGCCGGACTTCACCTCCACGGTGATGCAGCCCGCGCTGCAGAAGTTCGTCCGCGACCCCAAGGGCATCGACAGCCTGCTGACGTCGATCGAGCGTCAGAAGAAGACGATCTTCGCCTCCGGCTGAGACCCACCCTCCTTCTGAAGCGGATGAGCACCGACACCATGACCGTGGACACCACGAAGACCCCGGAGGCGGCCGCCGTGCCGCCTCCGGGCACCGCATCCCCCAAGAAGCGGATCCCGCAGGGCCACCGGCGCCTGCTGACCCGCCGCGACCGGCTCACGCTCGGCCTGATGGCCGGCGTGCCGACGATCCTGCACGTAACCCTGGTCTGGGTCACCGCGCTGGCCTCCATCGCCCTGGCCTTCACCACCTGGGACGGCATCGGCTTCGACTCGATCAAGTGGGTCGGGCTGGA